>NZ_JBHXEM010000029.1:0-78804 GCF_042724755.1 Kitasatospora sp. NPDC127067
TTTTTATATGACACACCACCTGAACCTGTCCCGACCCGCAACCAGGCGCGTGAGGGGCCGCCGCCGCACCCCGAGCAAGGGCGACGGCCCGTCACGCTTCTTCCGTGCGTCGACCGAAGGTAAAAGTTGAGAGTTCAACCATAATCGGAGGCAGCCGTACGAGGAGGAACCATGGTCCGTCACCCACAACACCGAGAAGCCCCGGTTCGAGATCCAGGACGACGGCGAACTCGCCGGCTTCGCCGAGTAGCACCGCTCCGGCAACGAGAAGCCACGGCGACACTCGCCGTTCGCACGGCGCCGCAGCACGGTGTGCGGCATGTCGTCGGTGATGACCGGCGCTCGGCCGCCGTGTTTGCCCTTGCGAGAGGCGGTGTCGAGCCCTTCCAGTGTGGACTCGCGGATGTTCTCCCGCCCGGCACCCTATGGGAAATGGCAGCTCAGCCAGCGCGCGCAGTCCACTTCGGCGGCGTCCACAACCGGGCATTGGCGCTGCCGACCTGGATCAGCGTTCCGGTATGTCGATCCTGACGCGCCGGGCGGAACCCGTCGATCGCGAACACCTGCTGTCCGCTGGTGATGTCGACGCCCTGCAGACCGGCCTCGTCGGCGATCAGCAGATGCTCTCCGTCGGTGAAAAAGCCGAAATCGCCGACCGGCCAGGGGAACGTCGCGACCGCCTTGATCCATCGGACGCCCGGCGAGCGCAGTTCGATCGAGGTGGGGTCGAGGACGTGGACGGTACCGCTGCCGGAATCGTCCCGGTCATACACCGCGATCCGCCCGTCGTCGATCCACACCACCGGCCAGTTCCACTCCGAGACCTCGGGATACACCGCATGGGTGGGCCCGTCCTCGGACTCATACGGGTTGTCGTGCAGCCAGGCGGTCAGGCTCCACACCGCCGGCATCCCCCACGGCTGCCACACCCAACCGCCGTCGTAGACACGAGTCCCGTCAGGACTCAGCGACAGCGCGCCGTGGAAGTAATCGAGGTCGTGCTCCGCATCTTCCTCGTCTCCATCCGGGCTGTCCCGCGCCGTGAGCACCTCGCCGGACGCGAGATCGGTGACATCCAACCGGTTCCAGTCGGTGCGGTGGACGACGACCGGCCGGCCACCGTGTTCGGCGAACGCCAACGCGAACGGGACGGTTTCACAGCAGTACTCCCCGCCGTCCAACTTCAACACGGGCGAACCGGTGGTGAGATCGACGACGGTGCCGTACCGACCGCGGTCTTGAACCACCGCCGCCCAACGGCCGCATCGAGACACATGAAGCCGCAGTCGAACGCCGCCACCGTATTCGGACGCCAGCCTCTCCTCCCGGTACCGGGCCATGTCCTGCACCTCGCCGGTCGTCGGCGTCCACCGCGCCAGCCGTCCGTCCTCGGACAGCACCAGCCACGCCGGCCCCGCGTCACCGAGGGCCGCTGGCAGCGCTGCCACGTCCACGACCGGCCGCAGCGCGTCGGGAACTGCCACGTCCACCGTGATCGTCGCCATACTGATCCCCTCGGTGCGCCCGCGTGACCCCCGCGGCAATGTGAACAGCAGGTGATACGGCACCGTATCGGCAGAGTCGGTGAGCGCCGCGACGGCGGTCACGGCGCTGAGGTGAGCACGGATCTGGTCTATGTCGGGCTCATTCTCGCGCAGCTCCGCCTCGGTGTCGTCCAGCGAGAAGCCCCCTCCGGTCGTCATGACCGGTCCGGACGGTCGCCACGCACCACCCGAGGCCCCGTCTGTTGCCGCAGGCCCCTCGCCCCGCCCGGCGGTGCCGCACGACGCGGCACCGCCGGCGTTGCGTCCGCCCCTCGCGGGGCCGGTCGTCCGAGGTGGTGGCGTCGGATCCACGCGGCTGTTCGGGCAGGCGCAGGGCCGGAGGCGCCGGCCGCGCCGTTCGCGGAACGGCTGCGCAGTGGTGGCCACCTGCCGGGCGGGCACCACGACCCCGAGGAGCGGTCGGCGAGCAAGCTCCTTCGCCGCCACGACACCGTCGCACTCGCGCCGCTTCGGGCGGGCGTCCTTGACACCGCACCCGACCGTCCGACGCTGCCTCGTGCCGTCCGTTGCTTCACGGGCTCACCATTCCCGGGACGATTCCTCGAAGGCGTCGGGTTCGGTGATCCAGCCGGCGTTCAGGACGAGCCGTGAGGTGCGGTGGACGGCGAGGAAGCCGAACGGCCGGTCGAATCGAGCGCTGATCATGCGGGCGCGATAGCGGTACCGCGGCGGTAGCCCCGCGCCCGCCACGCTCAGGGCAGTGACGCTCGCGGAACGGAAGCCGCGGGCGCCGAACGTGGCAGTCACCGTCTGTGCGGCGGCCTCGACCGCCAACGGCTCGCCGCTGATGCCGGGGAAGTGACCTCGGGTTCCGTCCGTCGCCGTTCGGAGGCCGAACAGCTCAGGGGCCTCGAGCAGATCGTGGCGGGCGGTGACGGTGAAGGGCACGGTGTCCACCACCAGCTTCGATTCGCCGTCGAGGCTGGGAACACGCTCGACCGTCAGCCCGGGGCCCGGAGCGCCGTCGGGGAGTTGACCGCCCGGGAGTACTGTCCTCCGGTTGTCGAGGGTCCGCACCGCTGCCGCCAGCACCTGCCCCGGCTGGGCGTCCTCCGTCCCCAGGAACAGGTGGACATCGACTCCCTGGGCGCCGAGAACGTGGAGCACGGTGACGGGACCTGTCGGGGTCTGGGTGACTCCCACGCGGTCGAGGAGTGCGGTGACCCGGAACAGGCCGGCCATGTCCCTGCCCCGCCAGGGGCCGGCCGCCGCCTCCAGGCCGCCGGGTTCGAACGGCCGGATCCAGTCGGTGCGGACCGTGAGGGCGCTGGCCAGCACCAGTTGGGTGTCCTTCCCGACGGTCACCGGCATCGACGGGATCTGTCCGTCGGTGCACGTCGCCGCCCAGGCGTCGAGCCGAGCCTGATCCGAGGCCGCGTCGCCGGTGAGCTGTCCGTGGACGCGCTCGGGGAGCGCGGCGAGCCAGCTCCGCTCGATCGGCAGAGCTTCGTGGGTCCACAGGCCGAGCGCCCCTTGCACGCCGGGCATCGCATCGATCGCGGCCAGCAGCCCCCGCGCCTCGCCCGCAGCCCGGTCTGCCGGGATGCCGATGGCATCAGCAAGTTCCGTACGGACGGCGGCGGTTGCGCCGTCCGCCAGCAGAGCCAGCAGCGGCCACACCCCGGCGGTGGTGAAGGCCGTGCCGCGTTCCGGCAGAGCGGCGGCCCAGCGCGCGGTCAACGCGTTGACGGCCCGGACGGTGGAACTACGAATCATGCCCACCCCTTCGAGGAACACCTGACCCCGGGAGCGTAGGGCCGACCCGTCCGGGGCGGCCAGCGATATACGTGGGCGCTCGTGGTGACGAACCGCGAGCTCGGCTCGGACGGGCTCGTCGACGACACGGGCATCGAGTGCACGGGGAACCGGCAGGACCCGGCCCCCGGCCGGTGGCGCAGCCCGTAGAACTCGATCACCCACCCGCCGGCGAGCAGGTCGAGCGGCTTGAAGCGCCGGCGCGGCGAGTCCTCCCGCGTCAACGGCCCCGTGCCGTGCCCGTCGACTCGCCTCGACCCGCCGCATGATCAATTATTTGGACGGGCCTTGGCTCTTGAGGTGCGCCAGCGTGGAGATCAGCCGGTCGGCGATTCCCTCGGGCCAGGGGAAGGCGATCGTCACCGCCCGCTGGTGGGCCAGCCCGTGCAGGCCCAGCCACAGGGCGACGGCGTCCGCCCAGGGGTCGTCGGTGGCGGCCAGGCCGGCGGCGGCGCACTCGGCCAGGACATCGGCGAGCAGGTGCAGGGGCGCCATGCCGAGGGCGGCCATGTCCTCCTGCGTCACGGCGGTGTCCTGGAGCACGGGCACCCAGACGCCGCCGAGCATGGTGCGGTAGCGCTCCGGGTGGTCCTCGGAGAAGCCCAGGTAGGCGTGGCAGAAGGCGAGCAGACGTGCCCGGGGGTCCTCGCCGGCCGCGTCCACGGCGGCGCGGAGCTGTGCTTCCAGCTGGTCGAAGGCCTGCTGCACCACGGCCAGCATGATGGCCGGCTGGTCGGGGAAGTGGCGGTAGATCGAGGGGGCGGCGATCCCGACCCGGCGGGCGACGGAGCGCAGGGTGACGGCGCTCTCGCTACCGGTCTCGTCGAGCAGCTCGACCGCGGCGGCCACGATGTCCTCGCGGAGGCGGGCACCCTCCCCCCGGCGGTTGCGGGGGCGGGCGGACAGTGTGCTCGATTCGTTTCCCATGCCGTGAGCTTACAGGTGAAAACTTACGGCCGACAGCCCTTGTGTGCCGTGAGCTTACGCGCGTAACGTTACGGCCGTAAGCAACGCTGAGCCGAACGGAGCACGCCATGAACGACGCCGTCATCACCCGCGCCATCGAGGTCGTCCTGCCGGGCGAGGTCGAGCCGGACGGCCTCCGGCTGCGCACCCGCGACCTCCCGCCGCCGACCGACGGCCGGGTCCTGCTGCGGATGGACGCCACCGGCGTCTCCTTCGCCGAGCAGCAGATGCGCCGCGGCAAGTACTACGACCAGCCGCCCTTCCCCTTCGTGCCCGGCTACGACGTGGTCGGCACGGTGGTCGCGACCGGCCCCGGCGTCGAACCGGCGATGACCGGGCGCCGCTTCGCCGCCGTCACCAAGACCGGCGCCTGGGCCAGCCACCTGCTGATCGACGCCGCGGACGCCGTCCCCGTGCCGGACGGCGTGACGGCCGCCGACGCCGAGACCGTGGTCGTCAACGGCGTGACGGCCTGGCAGATGCTGCACCGGACGGCGAAGGTGGCCCGGGGCGCGACGATCGTCGTGCTCGGCGCCAACGGCGGCGTCGGCTCGACCCTCGTCCAACTGGCCCGGCACGCCGGGATCACGGTGATCGGCACGGCCTCCGCGCGCCACCACGACACCGTCCGCGCCCTCGGTGCGACCCCGGTCGACTACCGCGACCCGGACGCGTACCAGCGCATCCGGGAACTCGCACCCGACGGCGTCGACGCGGTGTTCGACCATGTCGGCGGCGCCGGACTGGCGCGGTCCTGGCAACTGCTGCGCCGCGGAGGGGTCCTGGTGTCCTACGGCACCGCCGCCACCAAGGACGAGGCCGGCGACTCGCGGCTCCCGGTGCTGAACCTGTTCGCCCGGTTGGCGTTGTGGAACCTGCTCCCCAACGGGCGCTCCGCGCACTTCTACAACCTGTGGGCGGGCAGGCGCCGCCCCGCGGCCTTCCGGGCCCGGCTGCGCGAGGACCTCACCCAGGTGCTGGCCCTGCTCGCCGACGGCACGCTCACCGCCCAGGTCGCCGCGGAGTTCCCCCTCGACGAGGCCGCGGCCGCGCTTGCCCTGGCCGAGTCGCGCACCGTCGCGGGCAAGGTCGTCATCGTCCGCTAAGCGGTCTCGGTGATGTGGGCTGCGGTTCGGGCATGAGGTAGGGCAGGGAGGGGCTGCCCATGCCGAAGATCTTGCGTGTGGAGTTGACGTCTGATCAGGAACGCGAGGTGCGTGAGCGTCTGCGGGCACGTGATCTCGCACCGGGTGCCGGACTGCGACTGGAGTGCATACGGCTGATGGGGCGGGGCCTGACCGTGCCCGAGGTTGCTGACCTGCTCGAATGCAAAGACGTCACCGTCCGGGGTGCGGTCCACCGCTTCGCGGCCGGCGGGTTCGACGCAGTGGCGGATGCCCCGCGCCCGGGCCGCCCCGCCTCGAGCACCCGCGAGGACCGCGAGGAACTGGCCGCCATCGGCGTCGAACTCTTCCACCTCCCGCCTCGCAGCCCCGAGCCGAACGACATCGAGCGGGTGTGGCGCTCGGCGAAGTACGAGGACTACCCCGAGCGTGTCCACACCACCGCTGAAGCGGTCGGCACCGCAGTCGACCGAGCCCTGAACCGTCAACGGACACGCATCAAAGGATCAGCAGCCAACTCCACCAAAGCCGCGTCAGTCGTGCTTGGGCCAGATCGGGCCCTGGTCGGTCCAGATGACGCCCTTGTTGCGGCACAGGCAGAAGGGGTGGCCGATCGGGTCGGTGTAGACCTGCCAGCCGTAGCCGTCGGGGCCGATGAAGTCCTGCCTCAGCGTCGCGCCGAGGTCGAGGACGCGGCGCTGCTCGGACTCGATCTCGTCCACCTCGAAGTCGAGGTGGAACTGCTTGGGGTGCTCGCTGTCGGGCCACTGCGGAGCGCGGTAGTCGTCCACCCGGATGAATGCCAGCTCGATCTCGCCGAACTGGATGCCGGCCCAGTCCTCGGAGCTGCCTTCCTTGATCGGACGGCCCGTCACCTCGGAGTAGAAAGCCGCCAGCTTCATCGTGTCCGGGCAGTCGATAATGAAATCGGTGAGTCGCAGCATCCCGTGATCTTGCCACAAGCTCACACCCCACTTCGCAACAGGCCCTGAGCAGCCCCGCTGAGGCGCGGGAACAGAGAGTTCCTGGGGGGCTTCGCCCCCCAGACCCCGTTCACCAGGGGCGGCCAGGTTTGTACCGCAGGTGCGGATCAGCAGCGGACTTCGGCGGAGCCGCTTAGGGAGCATATTTGGTCGTGATCAAGGAATGGTCTTGGCGAGGTCCTTGATCCAGATCATCGAGGCGCGGAGGTGGAGGCCAGCGAGGTAGCTCTCGGGCTTCTTGTCAAGCCGGGTGGCGATGCCCCGCCAGGCCTTCAGCCTGTTGATCAGGCGCTCGACGGTGTTCCGCTCCTTGTAGAGCTCGACGTCGTGGCCGACTGGCCGACCACCCCTGCTGCCCTTCTTCTTTCGATTGGCGGCCTGGTCCCGCTTCTCCGGGATGACCGCCTTGATACCGCGATTGCGCAGGTGGGAGCGGTTGCCGCGGGAGGAGTAGGCCTTGTCGCCGGCCATCGCGTCGGGCCGGGTGCGGGGACGGCCGACCGGCCCGCGCACCCGCACCTTCTTCAGCACGGGGATGAACTGCGGGCTGTCGGCGGCCTGCCCCTCGGTCAGGACGATGGCCAGCGGGCGGCACCTGCGCTCGCCGGCGACGTGGACCTTGCTGGTCTGCCCGCCCCTGGACCGTCCGAGCAGGGCGGCCTTCAGGCGGAGCTTGCGTCGGCGTCGGACGCGTCGCCGCTCGTCCCGTTCCGGGTCGTCTGCGGTGTCCTGCCCGTCTTGTTCCTTCGGGCCTCCCCCTTTTGCCGGGCCTTCTCCGCCTCCTCGGCCGCCTTCTCCAGGTCGGCCAGCGTGTTCGGGTCGAGGCGCATCCCGGCGGCGTCGTGGTGAGCTCGGACGGTGGTGGAATCCACGCTGACCAGCGACAGGTCCACCTCACCTCGCTTCGCGGCCTCCGCGATCGCGCCCTCCAGCAGGGCCTCGAAGACCCCGGCGTCCCTCCACTGCCGGAAGCGGTTGTGGACCGTCGACCAGGCCCCGAACTCCTGAGGCACCTCCCTCCACTGGCCGCCCGTCCGAAACCTCCAGATCACGCCCTCGAACTGCTGGCGCAGCCGCTCGGGGTACGGGCCGTACTCGCCAATCGGCAGGTACGGCCCGATGAACTCCCACTCGGTGTCAGTCAGTTGCACTCGCGTCACGCAACACGGTCTACCGGATCAGGCGCGACCACGAGGGCGAATCCCACAGATTGATCACGACCTCGCCGGCCTCCATCTTCGTGGCGCGATGATCTGGATCAAGGACCTCACCGGAGCCGCTTGATCACGACCAAATGCACGCCATGGAGCCACAAGCCGCCCGGCCTCCGACATCAGCCGGAGGCCGGTCCTCGCCTTCGGCGGCGCCGAGTAAGACCTCACTTGTGGTCGCGCAGGAAGGCAGGGATCTCCTCCCGCGTCGGGTAGTTCGGTAGCGGCGCCGGCGCGTCCTGGAGGAACGCGGTGATGACGGCCGCCGCCCGCTCGTCGTTGCCGTCGAGCCCGTTCCACAGGTGGTGCCCGACCCCCGGCATGTACTGGGTACGCTGGATCGCCGGGTCGGCGTCGAGCACGGCGGTCTCCCACTGGCGGACCTGCGAGGAGCACTCGGCGATCATCAGCATCGCGGGGACCCGGGAGAGTTTCAGCTGCGGCACGAGAGAGGGCGAGTCCTTGACCGTCTCCTCGACTTTCAGGCTTGCGGCAGGGTTGAAGGCGAAGTTCTCGGCGCTGTTCTCGACGGGGATGCGGTGCGCGTCGCTCGCACAGTAGGCGGAGGCGGTGTCGGTGCCGAGGTCGGCGGCGGTGAAGGCGTTCTCACCCTCGGCCTGTCCGACCAGCCCGGTTTCGGGACTGAGGAGCCCGAGGCGCATCAGGCCGAACGCCGCCGCGTAGCGGGGGGTGTTGGTGGATCGCGGCCCGCTCATCGCCGGTGCGAGATCGCGCGCGGACGGCCGTCCCTTCTGCCCGGCGATCCGTGCGGTCGGGCCGTCCATCGGGCCAGGTTCGGCGATGATCGCCCGGTGCATGCGCGCGGAGACCTCGGGGTCGGCGAGGGCCCGGGTGAGCGCGACCCCACCCGACGAGAAGCCGAGGACGTCGGCCTCGCCCCGGCCCAGGCGGTCGAGGAAGGCGCCGAGGTCGCGGACGGACCTGGTGACCGAGTACTGGTCCATGGGTAGCAGGTCACTGCGGCCTCCGCCGGCCTGCTCGTAGGTGTAGACGTCGTAGCCCTGCCGCGCCAGCCGTTGCAGGAACCCGTGATCGAGCAGCGAAATTCCGCGCACCGGGCCGCCGTTGATGTAGACGAGCGGTACGGGGTGCCTGGCGCCGGCCGCCGCGGCGGGCGGGTAGTGATAGACGGCGACACGGCTGCCCGTGGCCAGGTTCCAGTGCTCGGTGGTGACGAACGGAAGGTCCGGCGGGTACTGCCGGGCCGTGGGCGAGGCCGGGACGCAGACGGACGCGGTCAGGGCTGCTGCGGCGAGCACCGGTAGGAACGGCAGGAGCCTCGCCGCCCGGGTGCGGCGCTGGCTGCGCCACAGGGCGACGGCGACCCCGACCGCGAGGGTCGGCACGAAGGCCGCGAGCCCCGAGCCTGCCCCGTCCGTGAGGGCGATCAGACCGAGGAAGAGCACGGCCGACGCCACGACGGCGGCCAGGGCGAGAAGTAACCAACCCCCAAGGCGGGCAAGGCGGACGGCGAACGCGGGCATGGCGGGCAAAGGGGACCCCCAGGATTTCCAAACGTTGTTTCAAAACGACGTTATCAGAACCGTTAGGCTCCTCGTCATGGGTAGGCCGAGAATGAACGACGAGACCGTCAAAGAGCGGCTCGTGGCGTGCGCGACCGAGTGGCTCGCCACCCGCCCGCGCGAGACGCTCACCATCCGGGCCGTGGCCACGGCCGCCGGAACGTCCACGGCGGCGGTGTACTCCCTGTTCGGCAACAAGGACGGGCTGATCGCGGCCGTACGCGACGAAGCCGTCGCCGGCCTGTTCGCGGCCGTGACGGCGGTGCCGGCCACCGAGGACGTCCTCGCCGACATCTACGCGCTGACCGGCGCGTACCGGGACTGGGGGCGCGAACACCCGCAGCTGTACACGGTGCTGTTCGGCGGGGTGCAGTCCTTCGAGCCGTCAGGAACGGTCGGTACGGGCGACCCCATCGGGCCGCTCGTCGAGGCGATCGACCGGGGCGTCGTCGAGTCCGTCCTCGACGGCGGGGCGACGGCCGTCGCCCTCTCCCTCTGGGTGGCCCTGCACGGGCTCGTGGCCCTCGAACTGGCCGGGGCTCTCGACACCCCCACGGCCCAGGCCGCGTTCCGCGCGACGATCAACGCCACCCTGCGGGGCTGGGCGACCCCCGCGTCGGCCCGCAGGCTTCGCCGGGCCGAACTCGGCGGCGTCGTCCGGCCGGAGGCGTAGACGCGCCCGGCCGCGGCTCGGGTCAGGACGTGGCACTGCCGATGGCGCGGTGCTCTTCGGGGCCTTCGAGGAGGAGGATGGTCTCGTCGACGCGGCGGGAGCGGCCGCCCTCGCCGAACTCGCCGAACTGCCGGAAGCGGTTGTGGACGGTTGACCAGGCACCGAACTCCCCGGGCATCTCGCGCCACTGGCTGCCGGTCTTGAAGTGCCAGATCACGCCCTCGAACTGCTGGCGCAGCCGTTCGGGGTAGGGGCCGTACGCGCCGATCGGCAGGTGCGGCTCGATGAACTCCCACTCGCTGTCCGTCAATTGCACGCGGGTCACGTACCACGGTCTACCGGATCAGGCGCAACCGCGAGGACGAAACCCGCAAATTGGTCACAACCGAATACGCGCCCTAGCCCGGGGCCGGCGAAAGGTCCGACCTTCCCTCCCCGGAAAGCAGGATCGGAGCTCCACCCATGTCCGGCCCAGTCGTCTCCCGGCCCGCCCGGCGCCGTTGGCGGTTGTCCCGGTGGGACCCGATGGCGGCGCCGGCGGCCGCACCGCGGCCGTCCACGTGCCGCCGTACCTGACCGGCTCCTCGTTGAAGAGGATCTCCATCATCACCGAGCGGTCGAACGGAGACCATCGACCGCGCGCACCACACCTTCGTCGAGGCGATCGCCGCGGGCGACCCGGACGCCGCCGTCGCGGCGGCCCAGAGCAGCCTGGAGCGCACCCTCGACCGGCTGCGCGCCGCGGGAACCGGACCGCGCCGAGCCGGGGCCGCGTCCGCGCCGCTCCGGCCGGGGCCGTTCGCAGGCGAGTTCCTCGCCCGCGGAGAAGCTGTTTCCGTCCGCGAACACGTGGAGCGGCTCGCTGCCGCCGAAGCACAGCCGCCCCACCTGCCGGTCGGGCGTCCCGGCGATCACGGAGTGATCGGTCACTCGGCCCGGCGGCACTCCCCGCCCGCCGGCCGGCCGGGGCGGCCGGGGCGGCCGGGGCGGCCGGGGCGGCCGGGGCGGCCGGGGCGGCCGGGCGATCACACCTGTCATCGGGCGTCACTTCCCGCTCGGATATCCGCGGTTGGCCGTACAGACCCGGATGGCCCGGTTTCTAATGAGCGGGAAGTCGCAGCCGGTCCGGCGAAAGGGCGTGTCGTACGTGGGCGACAGGGCAATCGAGCAGGTTCTCGACGACCGCTACGAGGTCAAGGGGGTCGCGGGCGAGGGCGGGATGGGGCGGGTGCTGCGGGTTCTGCACCGGCAGTGGGGAATCGACCTGGCGGTCAAGACGCCGAAGCCGGACGTGTTCGCGACCGATGAGCAGCGCGAGCGGTTCGTCACCGAGGCCGAGGCGTGGGTCGCGCTCGGGCTGCACCCGAACATCTGCGGGTGCCACTACGTGCGCGTGGTCGACGGCGTCCCTTGCGTCTTCGCCGAGTACGTCGGCGACGGCAGTCTGCACGACTGGATCGCCGACCGCCGCCTGTACGAGGGCGGCCCGGAGGCGGCCGTGGCACGCATTCTGGACCTGGCGATCCAGATGGCCTGGGGCGTGGGCCATGCGCACGCCGAGGGCCTGGTGCACCGGGACGTCAAGCCCGCCAACGTGCTGCTCGACGTGCAGGGCGGCGACATCGTCGCCAAGGTCACCGACTTCGGCCTGGCCCGCATCCGGCCGATCGTCGCCGAGGCCGGCGGAGACCTTCCGCACGGTGTCAGCGTTCCGGTCTCGGCGGGCGGGCGGACACCGGCGTACGCCTCGCCGGAACAGCTTTCGAACCGGCCGGTCGGGAGGCGGACGGACGTCTTCAGCCTCGGTGTCACGGTTCTCGAGATGTTCACCGGTGGGCCGCGCTGGGGCCGGGGGCCGTTCGCGAACGACACGATCAGGGAGCGCCACGGGATCGAGTCGTACGGGCCTGGCCTGCCTCCGCTGCCGTCGGACCTGGCCGACCTGCTGGAGCGCTGCCTCGACCCGGCCCCCGAGAGGCGGCCGGGGTCGATGGCGGTGGTCGCCGGGGAACTGGCGGCGATCCACCTGCGGATCACCGGGGAGCGGTACCGGCGCCTGGAGCCGAAGGCCGCCGACCTGCGCGCCGACGAGCTCAACAACCGGGCGCTCTCCCTGCTCGACCTCGACCGCGACGAGGAGGCCGCCGCCTCGTTCACCGCGGCGCTGACGGCCGACCCGCAGCACGCCGAGGCGACCCTGAACTCGGGACTGTGGCGCTGGCGCCGTGGCGAGATCACCGACGAGGAACTGGTCGCCGACCTCGACGCCGTCCGCACCGACGCCGACGACGCCTGTCCCGCGCGGCACGCGCTCGGGCTCGTCCACCTCGAACGGGGCGACCTCGCCACGGCCCGGCCGCTCCTCGAGCGCATCGACCGCGAGCAGCCCGGGGTGCGGGACGTGGGCGAGGCGCTGGACACGCTCGGCTCCGGAACCGTGCCGGACGCGGACTGCATCGGGATCAAGGAGATCCGCTGGAACCCGACCGCCGACGGGAAACCCGCCCGGCTGCTCCACATCGACGTGTCCGCGGACGGGAGGACCGCCGTGACCGGTGGTGGCGACGAACACGTCCGTGTGTGGGACGTGCGCACGGGCCGGTGCCTTCGCACGCTTCGCGGCCACGGGGCCAAGGTCCGGTCGGTCCGGATCACTCCCGACGGCCGGTACTGCGCCTCGGTCGAGTACGACGCGGTCATGCGCATCTGGGACCTGTCCGACGGCAGGTGCCTGCGGGCCATCAGGGCGGCGAGGGCCTTCAAATGGGCGGCGGTCAGTGCGCGGGAGGGCATCGCCGTCGCCACGGAACCGGTCTGGAAGGGCGATGTGTACGGCGTCGACGTCGTCGTGTGGGACCTGCGCCGGCGCCGGGTCCGCTGGCGGCTGCACGGCCCGCTGGCGCAGTTCCCGGAAGCCGAGCTCAGTCCTGACGGACGCTGGGTCCTGGTGGCCGGATACGAGGACTGCATCGCCCGCCTCTGGGACCTGCGCACCGGGGAATGCGCGCGGGTGCTGGCCGGGAAGGGGGTGAACCAGCCCGCTCTGTGCTTCGACACCGGCAACGGCGTCGCGGCGGTCGCCGACAACCAGGATGCCGTCGGCATCTGGGACCTGCGGACCGGGCGTCGGGTCCGGACCCTGCGGGGCCCCGTCACGTCGCTCGCGCTCAGCGCCGACGCCGCGAAGCTCCTGGTCGGTGCCCGCGACGGTGCGGTCCGCCTGTGGGACCTGGGGACCGGCAGGTGCCTGCGGACGTTCCGGGGCCACCGAGGCGAGGCGGGCCATGTCCGCTGGGGTGCCGGCGACCGGTTCGCGCTGTCCGCGTCGCTCGACAACACCGTGCGGCTGTGGCGGATGCCCAGCTCTCCCGCCGCGCCGTTCCAGGTGAGCCGGCCCCGCAGGCACGGCGTGCTGAACCTGTTGGAGGAGAAGGTGAAGGCACTGGTCGGGACCGCGGCGGCCCGGGAGGCGGCGGGCGACCGCGCCGCCGCGCTCGACACGCTCCGGGAGGCCCGCGCCGTCCCCGGGTACGAGCGCGCTCCCGACGTGATGGCCGCCTGGCGCGCCCTCAGCCGGTCACTGGTCCACACTGGCGTCCGTGCGGTCTGGCCCGCCCGCAGTTTCGCGGCGCACCGGTCGGGCGTCGGTTCGCTCGACATCAGCGCGGGCGGGGACGTCATGGCCACCAGCGATGGCGCCGAGATCCGGCTCTGGGACCCGGGCACCGGCGCGCTCCTGCGGACCATCACCGTCCACGAGGAACGCGAGCGCGGCTTCTTCGTCGGCATCGACGCGGTGCAGCTCAGCGCCGACGGCGGCACCGTCATGGCCTGGGGCCGCAGCGGATCGGCCAAGGCCTGGTCGACCGGCAGCGGCGCGCAACGGTACTCGATGTCCGACGACCGGCTCATCGGCACGGATGCCATGCCCGAGTCGCTCAGGTGGATGATTCCCGTGGCCATGAGTCCCGACGCGGCCCGGTTCACCGCCGACGGGCGCCGCGCGCTCATCGGCGGCGACGGAAACGACCGGCGGTTCCGGCTCTGGGACCTGGAGACCGGCACCCTCCTGCGCAAGCTCGAGGGCCACACGGGAATGCCCAGGGCCGTGTGGATCGGCCCGGGCGACCGGACCGCCGCCACGGGCGCGAGCGACGGGACGGTCCGCCTGTGGGACCTCGGGACCGGCCGCTGCCGTGCCGTGCTGCGCGGTCACACGCATTGGGTCATGGCCGTGACGATGAGCGCCGACGGAAGCCTGGTGGCCTCCGCCGGCGGCTACGACGACCTGTCGGTCCGCGTGTGGGACACCGCCACCGGCTCCTGCACCGCGGTGCTCGAAGGGCAGCGCGGCAACGCGCGGAAGATGCGCTTCACCCCCGACGGTCGCTTTCTGGTCTCGACCCATGACGGCGAAGAGATGCGGCTGTGGGACCTGGCGACCGGCACCTGCTCGCGGACGGTGGAGGCCCAGCCCGGGCAACTGGGCCGGCTCGCTCTGACGGCCGACGGCGCGTACGCGGTCTCGGGAGGAAGCGACGGACGGGTACGCCTGTGGACGCTCGACTGGGAGCTGGCGGAACCGCGGGCCTGACCCGCTCACAGCCCCCAGCGCTCGCGGTACCGGCGCGCGAACTCCACCGCGTATTGGTGCGGGTACGAGCGCTGGGTGTCCGTGACCTCCAGGACCGCGTCGTCGGCGACGAAGAAGAGCCCGCGTCCGAACCTGACCTCGCCGACGGCGACCGGCGCGTAGACCTGCCATCCGCAGTCCACCCGGTCGGCCACGAGGTCCGCGACCCGGTAGTCGGGGCCGTCCAGTCCGTGGGCGAGCATGTGGCGGCCCACGATCGCGATCGCCTGGTGGCGGGGCAGCTGCGGCAGGTCGGTGCGACGCACGACGCCCGCCATCACCAGCTGGTGGTAGGCACCGTCGAGGTCGACGCCCTCGCCGTCCCCGAAGACCTCGGCCAGCATGCCGCGCTCGGCGAACTCCCCTTCGGCGGCTGTGACCAGGCGCAGCACGGCCGACTCGGTGTCCCGCGCGACGCGCCGGGCCAGCTTCGACACGATGCCGGCGACCGTTCCGCCGGTCCAGACCCCGGGAACCGCCGTCGCGAGTTCCTCCATCACCGGCGATTCGCCCCGCAGCCAGCGCCCGCTCTCCCACCAGTAGCAGAAGGACAGCAGACCGGACTCGGCCCGTTCGTCGAGCAGTGGATCGGCCACCCATTCCGGCGCCCCCGCGAACAGCTCGGGGTGCGGCGCGTCGCCGCGATAGGCATCGGCCAGGCCGGGCGCGTCCCAGACGCCGCCGGACAGGACGGCGCGGCCGCCCGCGAGCATCCACAGTGTCGAACCGCCGCGTGTCGAGCTCTCGAACCACGCATGGGAAGGCCGCATCCGCGGCCCCCGTTCGGAACCGGCCGCGACGAACGCCGCCGACAGGACGGCCCAGCGCGCCCAGATCTCGGTGAGGCCGGGCATCTCGTCCGGCGGGACACCCCGTGCGGACCGCGCGCCGTGCGAGTCGGCCGGCAGGGCGGCCTTCCGCGGGCTGCGCAGCTGTCTGCCGCCGTGGCCGACGAACGCGGACAACCAGGTGGGGAGCTTCTCCGCGGACCAGTCGAAGGCTTCGAGGTCGACCCGGTAGTCCTCGGGGGCGAACAGGTGATCGTCGGGGAACGGCTCGTCGCCGTAGTCGAAGTCCACCTCGACGCCGCCGTCGACGTGCAGGTCGAGCGTCATCCGCCACCAGGGCCCGCGCGGCAGCCGGGCGGTGGTCCGGCGCAGCTCGCGGGCCAGCCGGAGCGTGTCGGGGCCCGGCGCGGCGTCGGTGGAGGCCCGATCGGTCGCATGGAGGACGTGCGAGGCCTCGCGGCGCAGCGTCAGGGCGAACACCGCGGTGATCCGCCGGCAGCCGGACGGAGCCTCGGCAAGGAGGGACTCGGCGAGACGCCGGGTCTGCCGGTCCGCGAGGGCGAGGACCGCCGGATCCGCGGCGGGCTCGGGGACGAGCACATGGCGGGAGTCGGTGCCGGGCCCCGGGAACGCTTCGTGAAAGGCCTCCGAGAAGGAGCCGCCGTCGCCCGTCACAGCGGCCATGCCCTTCGCAGCCTACTGATCAGTGTGTCGGGGCCGAGGGCCCGCTTGAGCTGGAACAGGTAGCCGACGGGCGACTCCTGCACGATCTCGCGGCGTTTGCGGCGCCACTGGAGGGGCGCGCCGACGATGCAGCCGGCGACCACGGCGGGGACGGTCAGCGCCGGGGTGACGCCGACCGCTTCCGCCGCGGCCGCGGCCAGCGGCGGGAGGGCGACCGACTTGACATTGGCCAGGGCCCGGGCGGTTTCGAGGCCGGCGCTGCGCATGCGGTCGTCCAGGTCGTCGAGCCGCGCGCGGACCTCGCGGTCGACCTCGGTGTGCAGGTACTCCTGGTAGAGCCCCGCGTCCCGCACGTCCTCGACGGCGCCGAGCAGCCCGACCTGCTCGGCCGTGAACTCCCGGAACCCGTCCAGTTCTGCCCCGAATTCGGCGCGGATCTCAAGGATCTTCTCGATCGGGACGGCCCGCAGATCCGCGGGGACCACCGTCGCGAACGCCAGGAACACGAACGCCTCCTCGGATGCCGGCCGCGCCGCGGAGCTGTCGGCCGGGAGGTCGCCGAGGAGCACTGCTGCCAGCCGCTCGAAGGTCCAGCCGGACATGGCGGCGTGCGGCAGCGTCCGGTCGGTGATCGGGTGCAGGCGGTTCTCGGCGGCGATCTGCTCGGCCAGCGCGAGCATGTGGACGGTGGCCAGCTCGGGGTGCATCGCCACCCAGATCCCGCCGCGGCCCGGGCGGGCGAGCGCGAGCCCCTGGTCGACGGCCGAGTCGAGGAGGTGCCCGCTGATGCGGCTGGCGTGGACGTAGCCGAAACGCGGGTTGAGCCAGGTCGGGTCGCCCTCGTCGACCTCCTCCCGGCCCGCCGAGAACCCGCCGGCGTTGCCGAATCCGGCCTCGGCGACCGGTAGGCCCCAGGTCTCGATCCGGTCGAGGCCGAAGCGCTCCCGGAGGGCGGCACCGTGTTCGTGGAGCAGTTCCAGGAACGGCTCGGCGACTTCGCGGGCGGCCCAGGCGGGCGGTTCGACATCGAGCAGCCAGCGCGCGGCGTGGAGTTCCCGGGCCGCGGGCGAATCCTGGAGCGGGTAGCCCGGCGGCCGGATCCGGGCCATCTTGGGCCAGTACAGGGCTGCGTACTTGAGCCAGTCGTCGTCGCGGACGTGGATGTGCGGGTAGTAGAGGGCGAACCGGTCCATCAGGCATTCCCTCCGCGCCGCGCGTCGGTGAGGATCGCAGCCGCCCGGACGCGGACTCGCGGTTCGCCGTCGAGGCGGCCCTCGCCGGTCATCGAGGTTCCCAGGTCGAGTGGCCCTTCGCCCGCGGACCGGTTCCGCGGTACCACGGTCCTCCGCAGTGACTCCGGTGTCGGTTCCGGCATGAGCGGGTGGAGTCCGAGCGCGTAAGGGACCCGTCCCGTGATGATGGCAGCTGTCACACCCCGAGTGTGTCCCAACTCCCTTGGTTTCGGGGCGATACCGTTGCATCGCCGGGCCGTTCCCCGCGGATCGCCCGGCGGCCCGGACGCGGATGCCCGACCGGCCTCGGGACACGGACGGCCGTCATGGCCTGCCCGTACACGGGGACGTCACCGCCGGCCTCGACGGATTCCTCGACGCGTTCCGGTACTGCGTCCGCGCCGCGATCGGATGCGGGCGGGTGGTGCGCCGGACGTACGCCGAAGGGCCTGCCCTGATGCGTCCGACGTACCGCCAGTTCGTGCCGTACGGCGCTGCCTTCGGGCGGGGTGCGCCGAGCGGCTCGACCGGCACGGCCCGGACGCCCTCCGGGCCGGACGTGTCCGCCACCCCGGGAAAAAGCAGCATGACCACCACCGGCACCGCCCTCCGGCGCGCCTCGGCCGAGGGACTCGTCCTCGCCACCGGCCTCACCACCTGCCTGGCCACCGCCCCCGCCGCGGCTGCCGCAGCCTCCGTCGACGCGGCCCCGCTGCCGGACCCGGCCGCTACTGCCGGCAGGGCCGGGACTGGCGCGGCTGCGCCCGGGCGGGCCAGGAGGGTGCGGGCCTCGGCGCGCAGAGCCGGGAGTTTCTTCTTCGAGGCGGCGCCGGCGGTGTTCGGCCTGTCGGCAGGCGGGGCCGCAGTGCAGGGCGGGGCGGCCGGTAGCCGCCTTCGGCAGGGGGCGGCCGCCCCGGCGCGCGTCCGGGAGGCTGATGGCGCACTGCCCGCCACCTCGGGAGACCCGTCGGCGGGCAGTGACGATCCGGGCCGGTCCGGGGCTGATGGCGAGATCGGGGCAGGGATTCAGGGGATGAAGAGGCTCTGGGCGCCGGTGGTGATCTCGTCGTCACCGGCGCTGATGCGGCCGAGCTCCTCTCCGTTGCAGTCCGGACCCGAGTAGACGGTCACGGCCGTGTCGGTGTTGTTGTCGACGATGCTGGAGTCCTCCAGGGGGTAGCAGCCGGAGGGGTCCGTGTAGACCTCTTCGTTGTTGAGGTAGAGGTTTCCGGTGGCTGCGGTGGCCGGGCCGACGGGCAGGACCAGGGCGGCAGCGGTCATCAACGGGACGCCGAGAGCGGCGCGGCAGGTGATTCTCATAACCATGTGCATAGCCATTTCGGGCCGGCGCCGTAGCAGGGACGGGCAGGGGTCGCCCTTGGAGGGCGGGCCCGATGGGCCGAATGCCGGGTGCCCCACGGCCGCCGCCGCCGGCGCCGGCGTCGACCACGACCCCGGTCCCGGTCCCGGCCCGAGCACGCCGACGGCGCTGGAGACCGAGCTGCGGTTGTCCGTGACAGACGCCGATGCCAATCTGCTGCCACTGCGTGACTGGTTGACCGCGGAGGACTCTCTGCGCGGCCGGGTGGGTCTGCTGCGACCGACCCCGGAGCCCGGCCACATGGGAGCGGTGGTCGACGTGCTGGTCGTCGCCCTGGGTTCCGGAGGGACCGGGGCTGTGCTCGCACGCTCGCTGACGACCTGGCTGTCACAGCGGCGAGCGGACGTCAAGGTGACCATCACGGACGCGAGTGGCCGCCGTGTCAGCGTGGATGTGCGTCGCGCCCGGGACGTGGAGGCCGTCGTCCGGGAGATCGGAGCACTCGTCGATCCGCCGACCGAATAGTGGCGATCGGCCCCCGGTTCCCGCACGGGCCGTCAAGCCGTGCAGTCCTCATCGGATCGAGTAAGTTCCGAACCGAGGCCCTGCCGCCGATCCCGGCGGTACGGGACAACCTGGAAGCACTGCGGCATGCTCTCACCCACCCGGACCACGGCCTGCTCGCCCCGCAGCACTGCCGTGTGCTCCCCGACCCGGACGACCAGCGCGCCGTGGGCGACGCGCTGGAGTGGGCGAGTCGCGAGGCAAGCGACCTGCTGCTGGTCTACTACGCGGGCCATGGCCTGCTCGACGAGGACGGCCGACTGCATCTGGCGCTGGTCGGCACCGATCCCGCTCGGGTCGGCTTCACCGCTGTGCCCCTGGAACTGATCAAACGTGATGTCGCCCGCGCCCCGGCCAAAGCCCGGATCCTGTTGCTCGACTGCTGCTTCTCCGGCCGAGCCGTCGCCGCCATGGCCGAGCCCCAGAGCGTTATCGCAGGCCAGCTCGACTTCACAGGCACATACACCCTCACCTCCACCACCCCCAACGCCCCCTCCCACGCCCCTCCGGGTGACCGGTACACCGCTTTCACCGGCGCCCTGCTGCATGCGCTCAGCCTTCCCCAGCCGCTGACCCTCGATGAGGTCTACACCCACATCGACCACGAACTCTTCGGCCTGGGCCTGCCCCGCCCGCAGCGCCGTACCGTCAACGCCGTCGGAGACCTCGCTCTCGTCAAAGGACCCGTCGATGCGGACCGTGCTCGGACGACACCCGTGGACCCGGCCGATGGAGAGATCGTCTTCGCCAAGGCCAAACGGTCGCGCCTCCACAACGCCTGGATAGGACTCGTGGGCCTGGCGACCCTCTTGGCTCTCCTCTTCTCCTTCTTCGGCCACGCCGAGCCTCTCCTCCCCTGCGGCCTTTTATCAGGGCTCTATCTGGTCTCGACCTTGGGCAGGTACACCTACAAGCTGCTCCTGGACAGGGAAGGCGTCGTCCTGCGCGACGGACAACTGTCCCACCGGATCCCCTGGCAGGACATCGAATACCTGGGCATACTCCAGCGGGATCCTCATCACGCCGAAATCACCGAAATCCTGCTGATACGCCTCCGGCCTCACGCCCTGGACCGCCTCGACATGCTGGCCGGGCCCGCGGGCCTACCGCACTGGATGTTCCGCCTGGGCGGCAGCGACTTCCGCACACTCGGATACATCAACTTCTGCAGTGCCCGGGATATCGGAACATTCGACCATGCCCTGGACACAGCGATCGAGCAGTTCGCCGGCAGGCCGATGTTCCGCAACAGTCGCGAACTGATCGACCATGACGCCCGGCTCGCTCCCCACCGATGATGATTCACGGGACCGGGACGCGGGCGTCCTGGAACGCGATCCGGCACCGGGCTGGACCGCGATCGCGAACCGACCCGACCTGACGGTGCGCCGGCCCGACAGCGGGGCCTGGTTCGAGGGACAGGTCACCGCCGGACGCGAGTGGTGGCGGGCGCTGCGCACGTACGAGGTCCTGCTGTTGGTGACCGGGCCGTTCGCCGGTGTCTTCGACTTCCGGCCGGCCGCCGCGGCCGGGAACCTCGCTCTGCTGGCGGTACGGGCCCGCGCGGTACGGGCCCGCGCCGCCACCCGCCCCTGACCCACCCCGGTCTCGGAAAGGCCGTCCAGCCGCCCCTGCCGGGTTCGGCCGCTGCTGTTCCCCCGTCGTGGTGGGCACGGGCGGCAGATACGGCCCGGCCCAGGCCGGTCGAGTGCGGCGAGCCGGTCCAGCTGCTCACCGGTCGGCTTCGCCCGGCGCGACTTCGGCGATGTCGGCGACGATCTATGAGTAACCACCCGGCTGCGCATTCCAGGCGGCCCGACAGGCGAGGGCCGCTGCGCCATCGAGCCCCTGTCCGCCCCGCTGGTCGATGCCGTGTCGTGGCCGGCGGCCGAGGGGGAGGATGGGCCGGGGCGACACGCCACCGGTGGTACCGGGTCTGCCGCTCGGCAGGCGATATCCCTGGGTCGGCAGGGCCCGTCCCCGGCCTGCCGGCTCGGCGAGACGGCGCATCCCTCGTTGCCTGACTTGGTTGGCCCGGACGGTGCGCAGAGCTGCCGGCGCGCCGTCCGGTGCGGCCGTGGCCGCGGGCGGCGCACGGACCCGCTCGGCCTGCACCGCATGTTGTTGGACGGGCCGGGTGGTCCTGGCCGATGCCGACGGACGGCTGTGCGCGGCCGTCGTGGGACAGCCGCGCACACCCCCGGGAGCCTGCTGCCTATTCCTCGATGAACCGGATCGATCCCACGCTCTGCCCGAGCGGGAAGACGGCCGTCTCTCCATGGCCGAGGGTCTTGGCGGGCTCTCCGGAGCCGTCGGCGTCGGCGTACAGCTCCGCGGTGAACGGCGACCCGTTCACCGCCGCATGGGCCCGGAACGGGCTGGGCAGCGCCAGGTCGTCGTTGCCGGGCGCGAAGCTGAGCGGGTCGCCGGTGCGGCTGACGTCGCCCCACAGCTGCAGGACGGGTTCCTGGTTCGCCATCGACGGTCTCCTTCGGAAGAGGCCGCGCGGATACCGGTGAGGCGCCGGATGGGCACGGCCGTCCGTTCCGGCACGAAGTGCATCGGCGGTGCACCGCCTGCGGACAAGGACCCCCGGACAGGCATCACCCGAATGAGGCACCGGCCGCTCTGGCCGAGGACGCCGCGGCCGTACACGCGGCGAGAGCTCAAGGTGGGTGGGGGACCTTAGGCCCTTGGCTCTGCTCGGCGACGGCCGGGTTCTCCTCGACGGCCGGCAGCTGGTCGGCCCCCGCGTCGCGCACCTCGGCGGCCGCTGTGCCGCCTTGCTCGGCGTCCGTCCCACCCGGGGTCCGCCCCGGTCCGCCGTTGGCGGGCCCCGGCGGGCCCCGGCGGTCGTCGTCGGCCCGGCGAGCCTGGCGCCTGTTCGGCCTGGTGGCAGGCCTCGAGTGCCCCGTACAGGGCCGTCAGGTGTTGGCGGGCGGCCCGGGCGTGCCGGACCGCCGGGGCGAGTTGTTCGCCGGTCGGCAGAGCGTCTCGTGTCCTGCGGGCCTTCAGGTCCTGTTCGGCCCCGCTCCCGGTCGGCTTTCTCTGCCTCCGGGTTGAGGCTGTGGTTCATGCCCAGCGGCCGAGGCTGCGGCATGCGTCTGTGTGTGGCCGACCGGGCCGGTTCACCGGGAGTTTTCTTTGCAGACAGCGGACGGGCCGTCACCGGTGCTGCGGTGGCGGCCCGTCGAGGGTGGTTCTCATACGGCCGGGCCGATCAGGCCTGCCAGGGCCCGGTGTGCGCGTCGGGTGGTGCGCTCGGCGCGGCTCTTGAGTCGGAGCGCGCGCGTGAGGCGGTGCTTCTCGGCCTCCCGCAGACGCTCGTCGATCGTCGCCCGCGCGACCTCGATGTTGTAGATCATGGTACTCCCCCTGTCCGGGTGATTCGTCGGCATCATCGTCATGCCGGCCCTTCGGACCACCCTCTGTGCTTCAGAGCCTACACCCAAATACGAGGCAAGGCCTTGCATTTAACGTTCTGTTCAAGAAATTGCCTACTGATCGAAGGCTTTGGTGCCGATCAGCTCCCAGGTTCCGCGTGGCGGCGATTCGGTGCCCGGATCCCTGCCCGGGCCGTCGCGAGAGCGGCCACCAACCCCGGCCGGCTGGTCGAACGTGTCGTCGCGGCCGGACTGGTCGAGCGCCGTACCGACGCCGAGGACCGCCGCACACGGAACCGCGCGGGGCCGGCACGACCCACCGCCGGGGGAGTCCCCAGGTACACCATCCCGGCCGGTGAGGCATCAGCCCGCGGACGGGGGGTTCCCGCCCGCGGTGACCAGGCCTGTCTCATAGGCGATGACGACCAGCTGGGCCCGGTCATGGGCGTGGAGCTTGGCCAGCAGCCGCCGGACATGTGTCTTGACGGTCGCGACGCTCAGCCCCAGGTGCTCGGCGATCACGCGGTTGGGCAGTCCCCGGGCCACCAATCGGAGCACTTCCCGTTCCCGTGGGGTCACGCCCGCCAGCTCCCGGGCGAGTCGCGGGCGCGGCTCGTGGCGTCCGGCGAACTCGCGGATCAGACGGCGGGTGACCGCGGGCGCGAGCAGGGCGTCGCCGGCGGCGACCACCCGCACGGCTGTCAGCAGGTCGGCGGGGAGGATGTCCTTCAGGATGAATCCGCTGGCTCCGCCGCGCAGTGCCGCGTACACGTACTCGTCCAGGTCGAACGTGGTGAGGATCAGCACCCGGGTGCCGACGGCGTCCGGGTCCGCGCAGATGCGCCGGGTGGCCTCCAGACCGTCCGTGCCCGGCATCCGGATGTCCATCAGCACGACGTCGGGCCGCAGCCGCAGGGCGAGTTCGACGGCCTGCTCGCCGCTGACGGCCTCGCCCGCGACGGTGAGGTCCGGCGCGTTCTCGATGAGCAGGCGGAAGCCCGTCCGCAACAGCGCCTGGTCATCGGCGATGAGAACCCGGACCGGCCGGTTCACCGTGCTGTCTCCGATCCGCAGGGCAGTCGCGCGTGCACCCGGAATCCACCCGTCGCCAGGGGGCCGGCGGAGAGGGTCCCGCCGCACATGGCCGCCCGCTCCCGCATCCCGACGAGTCCGTGCCCGCCGCCAGGACGCCGGGGCGGGAACCGGGACGGGAGCCGGGACGGCGCGTCGTTGACGACCTCGATCTCGACCGCCTCGGGACCCGTCCGGGAAAGGTTCACCCGGCAGTCCGCCGATCCCGCGTGCCTGACGACATTGGTGAGGGCTTCCTGAACGATCCGGTAGACCGCCAGTTCCACCCCCGGGGGGAGCGGTGGATCCGGGTCGACGGACAGCTCCACGCGCGGGCCTGCGCCGTCCGCGAGCGCGCGCAGGTCCGCCAGACCGGGGGCGGTCCCCGACTCGGCTCCGTCACCGGGTGATCGCAGAACGCCGAGCATGCGGCGCATCTCGGTGAGCGCCGTCCGGCCCGCTGTCCCGACCAGTGCGAGGGTCCGCTCGGCCTCCTGCGGGTTGGTGGAGGCCACCGCACGGGCCACCTCGGCCCGTACCGCGATGACAGTCAGATGATGGGCCACCACGTCGTGGAGCTCGCGGGCGATCCGCAGGCGCTCCTCCGTCACGGCCTGCCGGGCGACGAGTTCCGCGTACGACCGCTGCTCTCTCAGCGCGGTGCCCACCAGCCAGGGCAGCGTCATCATCAAGGAGGCGAAGACGACGCCCGACGCGACCCCGGAGGCCGGGACCGGTCGCGGTACGAGGGCCATGGCCACCGCGACGGCGCCCAGCGAGCAGCCGAGCGCCGTCGCGGACCGGCGCCGCGGTTCCCGCGCCGCCACCGTGTACAGGGCGGCCCCGACAGGGACCCAGGACTCCTCCCATCCGGTGAACGCCATGGCGAGGACCGCTCCGGCCAGGACCGTGTACAGAACCCGGACGGACCATCTGCGCCGTACAGCGACCGGCAGCCAGACCGCCGCCGCCACCGCTCCCGCGCCCCAGCCGCCGCTGCGCGTCTCGCTCGCGCCGAACGCCAGGGCGAGGAGCACGGCCGCGACCGTGTCCACGCCGTGCCACTGTCCGTCCCGCAGACGTCCGGCCACCAGCGGCCGTGACTCCCCGTCGCCCATGCCGGCCACGCTATCCAAGCGGGGGCCCGGGACCTGTCAGCCCGGAGGACGTCATCTCGCGGGCTGACTCATCCGCGCGGCCGATGCCCGTCATACCCTCCTGGGCTGACACCGGGTTCCTCCCCGGGGGCGAAGCCGCCGGGCCCATCGGACGCGACAGTGGAGCCATGAATCGGAGAACACTGCTGTCCTCGTCCGCCGGACTGGCCGCCGCCATGATCACGGGTCCGCTCGCGCCGGTGGCCGTCGCGCGGCCGAAGCGGGAGGAACCCGTGCGGTTCCAGCTGCCCGCCCCGAACGGACCGTACCCGCTGGGTACGATCGCGCTGCACCTGGCCGACACCGCGCGGCCGGACCCCTGGGTGCCCTCCCGCCCCTGCCGTGAGCTGATGATCAGCCTCTGGTACCCCGCCCGCGGCCGCGCGGACCGCCCCACCGTTCCCTGGATGCCTCCGGCGGCGGCCGACCGGTACCTGAGCCTCCTCGGCCTGCCTCCCGGCCGGGTGCGGCTGGGAGACACCCACGGCCACGAGGGCGCTCCCGTCGGCGGCCCACCGGGCCCCCTGCCCGTCGTGCTCTACTCCCCCGGCGCCGACGCGTCACGGTCGTTCGGCACCGGCGTCGTGGAAGACCTCGCCAGTCACGGCTTCCTGGTCGTCACCGTCGACCACACCTACGACGCGGCGGCGGTCGCCTTCCCCGGTGGACGCGTCGAGACGAATCCGCTGGGCGGGGTCAGCGACTACGCCAAGGCCCTCGACGTCCGTACCGCCGACATCCGCTTCGTCCTGGACCGGCTCGCCGTCCTCCGCTCGGGTGGCCACCCCGGCGTCTGCCGCACCCCGCTGCCCACAGGCCTGCGCGGGGCGCTCGACCTGCGGCGCGTCGGGATGCTCGGCCACTCCCTGGGCGGCGCCACCACCGCCGCGACGATGCTCACCGACGGGCGGATCACGGCGGGAATGAGCCTGGACGGGGGCGCGGCGGGCCCGGTGGTGGACGCCGGGCTCGACCGTCCGTTCCTGGTCGTGGACACCCCGGGCAAGGGCGGCATGGAGAACAACCCCGCCCTGCGCGCGTTCTGGTCGCATCTGCGCGGCTGGCGCCTGCATCTGACCGTACGGGGAGCCGCGCACCACTCGTTCGGCGACGATGTGCTGATCCTGCCGCTGATCGCCCCTCTCCGGGGCATGTCACCGCCCGATCTGGAGGAAGAGGTCGGGACGATTCCCGGGCACCGGGCACAGGCGTTCCAACGCGCCTACCCGCGAGCCTTCTTCGACCTCCACCTCCGCGACCGGGGGCGGCTGCTCGACGGTCCCTCCCCCGGCTTCCCCGAGGTCGACTACGCCCGGTGAACGCCCTGGCGCCGGGCCCGCCCGTCCGGGCTCCGGGGTAGGACGCCGAGGCGTTCACCGGGCGGAATCCAGCGAGGGAGGGTCGTCGGTGTCCTCGGCTTCGCAGGGAGGATCACGCCCCGGGGAATCCTGCGGGGCGGCGCCTCCACCATCCCGACAGAGCAACGGTGCCCTGGACGGGGCCCGCATCTGCAGGGCGCAGCGGTGTGGTCCGGGTCGGGGCGGTCTCGCGGGGCGGTGGGGGGCGGGTCGCCGTTCCTTTGGGGGCTTGACGGTTCGAATCCGCCGGGGCCGTGCTCGGAGCGGCTACGGTGCCGGCCATGGCCTCCCCCATGCTGACGCCCGACCAGATCCTTCGCGCCGTTGCCGCGCTCGAAGCCGCCTGGGCGGCGCGACGACGACCGCCCTGGCCACCCTGGCCCAGGACGCGCCCGGTGAGCAGCCGCTCGCGGTACTGATCGCCGGGTACGGCACCCTGATGCTGGAGAACACGCTGCTGACCGTCACCGGTATCCGGAATCTGCCCGAGGCGGAGCGGCAGGAGGCCATCGAGGTGTTCAACGACACCCTCAACGGCCACCAGGCCGAACTCGCCGCCAAGCCGATCGGCTACGCCCGCTTCCACGAGCACCACCCGATCCCGCCCCACCTGCGACGCACCGGCTGGCGCGCAGAGTGTCCTGCCGGCCTGGCAGCAGCACTACGTGGCCTTCCCCCGGCTACTGTTCGTCCTCGCCGACACCGGCGAGCAGGCCGCCCGCCAACGCATCCGCGACCTCCAGGCCCTCGCCGACGGCCACCCGCTGGTCGCCCGGATGCTGATGACCGTGAAGGCCGGCGCGGCCCGCCTCGCCGATCTGGAGCAGCGCGGCGTCAACGGCCCGGTGTGGCACGCGCTCACCGACCACACGCGGGTCCGGTACGGGGCCCGGCAGCTGTAGGGCGGGCTACTAAGAAGACATCTCATTTGGAGAGTCGGCGGTAGCAGATGACGGCTGCTGCGATGCTGGCGAAGGCGGCGAAGTGGTCGACCTTGACCTCGTAGCGGCGGTGGAGTCGGCGGAATCCGCTCAGCCAGGCCACGGTGCGCTCGATCACCCAGCGGTGGCGGCCGAGACGCTGGGAGGACTCGATTCCTCGGCGGGCGATGCGGGCGGGGATCTGCCGTCGTCGCAGGTAGGAGCGGATGAACCGGTGGTCGTAGGCTTTGTCGGCGTGCAGTTTGCCGGGTCGGCGCCTCCTCGGGCCGCGTCGCGAGCGGATCGGTGGGATGGCGTCGACGAGCGGGATCAGGGCCTGGCTGTCGTGGAGGTTGGCCCCGGAGATCGCGAGCGACAGGGGTAAACCGGTGCGTTCGGTGAGCAGGTGGATCTTCGACCCGTACTTGCCCCGATCGACAGGATTCGGACCTGTCAGCTCCCCTTTTTCAGGGCTCGCATGTTCACCGAGTCGACCGCGCACCTCGACCGGTCCAGCTCGCCGCGCGCCGAGCTCGTCCAGGACGACCCGGTGGAGCTTGGCCCACACCCTGGCCCTGCTCCACTCGGTGAAGCGCCGGTGGGCGGTAGGCCCGGACGGGCCGAAGCAGGGCGGAAGTTGAGCCCACGTGCACCCCGACGTCGCCACGAACACGATCGCCGCCAGCACCTCGCGATCCCCGTACCGCCGCCGCCCGCCGCCCTGGGGACGGGTCGGCGCCGCCGGCACCACCAGCTACTCGTCCGGCACCAGGCGCTCCACGATCGTCACGGAAGCAGCCTACAAGCCCAAATGAGATGTCTTCTTAGGAAGCTGGTGGCTGACGTGGTCCCAGGCCAGGTCCCCGAAGGGGACCGGGGCCCGGTTCAAGTGCTTCCAGGTCGCCTTCACCCAGCCGCCGTCGCCGCGGTGGTCGCGTACCCAGGCGTAGGAGACGTCGTAGGGGTCCCGGTGAACCTCCCAGAGCCCCCGCTTCCCAGTCACCCCGGAGTCCTTCAGCCGCATCGGACCCAGCTCGGGGCTGTCGTAGGTGCGGTTGTTGATCCGGATGCCGTAGGAGTTGACGGCTCTCCAGGCCGAGGGCAGCAATTCGACGTAGTCCTGTCCGCTGAGCGCGACCGGGACGTAGCCGCATGCCTCGACCAGGGCGGCGTACTTCTGGTTAGGCGTGAACAGCCGTCCGGGATGGTCGGGGTCGCGCAGGCCGTCGTGTGGGCGGTTCTGCCACTTCGCTTTACCGACCGTGAGTTGTGCTGCCCGTGATGTCCGTCTGGGCCTGTGACCTGTACGTCATGGGCTCGTTTACCGACCGGGACCGGGACGTCTGTCATGTTCCGGAGTCGGTACGGAGGACGAGTGGTACGGCACCTTGTGGTCGGGGACCTGAGGGTCCAGCAGATCGAGCGGAAGAACGGACGCCGGTCGTGGACGATCGTCTGGCCGGAGGGCACGGTGCACACCGAGGCGGACCGGTTCCTGCGCGTCCATGACGGCTCGGGAACACAGAGGACATACGCCTACCTGCTGGTGGATCACCTGAGGTGGCTGGAGCGCGAGTGCCTGGCCTTCGAAACGGTCCAACTGCGGGACCTGGAGCGGTACATGGGCATGATCGGGGCCGAAGTCCGGATGCCGCTCGGGGAGCCCTGGCGGGTCGGCAAGCGTCCCTACGGACGGGCCGCGCTGTCGGCGGCGGCGTCCTGCGTGAAGGGCTTCTACCTGCACCAAGCCTCCCTCGGCATCGGGGTTGGGCTCGGCGAGAAACTGGATGGCACCCGGCTGCCGTCGCGGGTGGACCGACGGCGCTCGCTGCTCGGGCATGTGAAGTCGGCGATGCCCGCGAACCCGCTCGCGCCGAAGGGCCCGCACCGCCGGCACCCGAAGATGCTCCCCGACGGGGCGAGGGAGATGCTGCTGAAGGAGGTGAACGCGGCCCGGGACCGGCTGGTGGTGACCTGGCTCGCCGACGGCGGGCTGCGGATCGGCGAGCTCTGCGGCCTGCACCTGGTCGACCTCCACCTGCGCGAGAACGCAGCCTGCGGCGAGTGCCGCACCCCCCACCTGCACGTCTGCCATCGCCCGGGGAACCCGAACCGGGCCGAGGCCAAGACCAAGCACGCCTGGCGGGTCGAGCACGGCACGGTCACCGGCGGGCTGATCAAGCGGGTGAGCCCGGCGATGGTGCACACCTACTTCGAGTACATGACGACCGAGTACCCGCGCGGCGCCGGGCACGGCATGTTCCTGATCCAGCTGCACGGCTCCGATGCGGGGCAGCCCTGGGCCCCGGTCGGTGCCCGCCGGATGCTCGGCCGGGCCGGGAAACGTGCCGGCCTGGGGCTGGTGAAACCCCATGCCTTCCGGCATTCGTTCACCTCCGCGGTTCTCGACGCCGCCGACGGCAACCTGCTGATCGCCCGGGACGCTGGCGGCTGGGCCTCGGCCGCCACGGTCGACGAGGTCTACGGACACGTCGACATCCACGACCCCGCCTTCGACGCCGCTCTGCGCACGGTCTGGGGTGAGGGCAAGTGATCGTCCCATCGTTGCTGCCGCGGCAGGATCCCCGCACGGGCCGGGACCGGCTGGAGGTCCTCACCGCACTGATCGGCTCCCCGTCCTTCGATCCGCTGTTCCGCCCGGACATCGTCGCGATCCCTCCTGACCACCCCGTCTACCGTTGGAACTGCCTGGTCACGGACTGCGAGCGGACCACCATGGGCCATGGTGACCTGTGCTCGACCCATGAGATGCTCTGGCGTCGGCAACGCGATGCCGGAGCATCGCGAGCCGACTTCCTGCGGACGGCACCGCAGGCCGGCCCCGGCCAGGAGGTGGAAGAGCGTCCGTGCCGGATCTGCCCGGACCGGCCGGCCCGCCACCTGACCTTGGACCTCTGCCACCATCATCAGTTCCGGTGGTATCACCACCGAGACCGCCACGGCGCCGACGCCGACTTCGACGACTGGCTCGCCGACCAGCAAGCTGCCCCCGGCTACGGAGACTGCCTGGTCCGGGTCTGCCCCGACCGAGCGGACTCACCGCTGCGGCTGTGCTTCCGCCACGATCGGCACTACCGCAGCCAGGGCCGCCCCGGCGGGGCGGCCCTGCCCAGCCAGTGGGGCAACCGCTATGAACGCGCCGGACGGCCCACCCCGGTCGAGTACGCGGACGAGCCGGCCTTCCACCGCTGGTGCACAACGGCCGCAGCGGTGCTGCGGCCCGCGCAGGTCAACCTCCGAGGCCTGCACCCGCTGCTGCGAGCCGAGCTCCAGTGGGGCATGTTCTGGAACACCCAACGACCGCACGGCCGATGGGAGTTGGCTCCGCTGCAGCGGCTGGCGAACTACGGCCGCGCGCACGGCCTGCACTCCTTGACCGACCTGTCCTGGGACAACGCGGACCACCGCAAGGCGGTCACCCGCGAGGGCGTCTACATCGCCCAGGCCATCGCAGACACCCTGCACCCCCTCTACGTGACGCCGGAGGAGACCCGCGAGCACGGCTACATCCTCACCGAGCACTCCGGCCGCAAGCTCACCGGCCGCGCGATCCGCATCGACCTCACCGGCGTCTCCCAGCGATGGCTGCGCGACCTGATCTGGGACCACCTGGTCGCGATCCTGCGCTCGCCCAGCTGCCCCCGCAGCGGCGGCACCTTCGACGACATGCGCCGAGCCGGCCTGGAACTGGGCACCTTCCTGGAACTCCATGCACCCACCGGCGGCCACGACCCGCGGGCGCTGACCGCCGAGCACATGCACCAGTTCGTCGCCGACCAGCGGCAACGCGAGCGAGACGGCCTCGTCTCGCTCGCAGCCAGAGGTCTCCATGGCAAGCCGTCGATCGTGACCGCCAACACCCGGCAGCGCGTCTTCCACCGCACCCGGCGGCTCCTGCGCGGGGCCCTGGAGTCGGGAGACGCCGAACGCCTGGGCCTGGACCGGGCCTTCATCGCCGCCATGCCCGCCCCAGGGCGGATGGTCAGCCGAGCTCGGCCGCCGTTTGCCGATGGCGTCGCCCGCGCGCTCGCCGACGAAACCAACCTCCGCAGGCTCGCGGAGACCTACGACCCCCTCGACCGCGGCCTGCGAGACGCCTGGGAGACCATCATCGTCACCGGCCGCCGCTGCAGCGAGGTCCTCAAGCTTCGCCTGGACTGCCTCGGCCGCTACGGCGGGCTGCCCATGCTCTGGCACGACCAGACCAAGGTCGGCAACTACGACCAGGCCCTGAGGATCCCCGAACGAGTCCACCAACTCCTACAGGACCGCCAGCGCACGACCCTCGCCCTGTTCGAGACCCGGAACAACCGGCCGCCAACCGCGGAGGAACGGGCCCAGATGGCGCTGTTCCCGACGAACCAGCGCAACCGCAACGGTCGCACGCCGTTGTCCTACAACTGGTTCCACAAGGGCTTCAAGCCGTGGATCGACGAACTCGACATCGGCCGTTGGGTCCCTCACCAGGCCCGCCACTCGCTGGCCACCAGCCTGCTGCGGGCCGGCGCGACCCTGACCCACGTCCGCCGCTACCTCGGCCACGTCTCCGAGCGGATGGCCGAGCACTACATCCACCTGACCCAGTCCGACCTGGAGGACGTCCTCCAGCAGGTCTGGGTCGCCGGCCCCGGCACCGACCAGCCCGGCGAGCTCCTCACCGAGACTGCCTCCCCGCTCACCCGCGAGCAGGCCCAGGCCCTCGCGATCGACATGTCCCGCCGCAGCACCCCCGCGGAGGGCGGCTTCTGCACCTTCCAGCCCGTCGTCGACGGCGGCGCCTGCCCCTGGAACCTCGACTGCCACAACTGCGACAAGTTTGTCCTGTCCGGCGCCGACCTCCTCTACTGGCGGCGCAAACGCGAGCAGTGGCGACTGCTGGCCGAAGGCGCCCCCGACGACACCACCGCCGACTACCTGCACCGCTACTTCGAGCCCACCGCCCGCGCCATCGACGGCCTGGAGAAGGCCCTGGCCGGCCTCGGACTCCTCGACGACGCCCTCGCCCTGGACCTGCGCAAACCCCAGGACTACTTCCACCGCGTGTGGTCCACCGCCTTCCGCGCCGCCGACCTCGCCGAGGCCGGTCACGACGATGACGACACCGAACAGGACGCTGCATGAACACCGTCCCCGAACCCCGCACCGCAGCCGCCCTGGCCTCCCGCCGCCGCAAGACCGAGACCGCCCTCCAGCGGGTCCACGAAGCCATCCGTCGGCTACGGAGAGAGAAAGCCCAGGTCAGCGTCGCAGCCGTCGCCCGTCACGCCGACGTCTCACGCACCTTCCTCTACGACAACGCCGAGGCCAGAGCCGCGGTCGCCACGGCCATGACCGACGCCGGCGAACGCAGGACCCAGCTCCTCGCCGACCAAGACACCGAACGCGAGGCAACCTGGCGCGAACGCGCCCTGAACGCCGAGGACGCCCTCAAGGCAGCCCACGGCGAGATCATCTCCCAGCGAACCCGCATCGGTGAACTCCTCGGCCAGATCCGGGACTTGCAGGCCGAGTGGACCGAGGAAGCCATCCAGCGGATCACCACCGAGAACACCACGCTCAAGCAACGGGTTCGCCGGCTCACCGCCGACAATCGCACGCTCGACGAGCGCCTCAAAGCCGCCCGTTCCAACCTCCGCTTCCAGGACCGCCGCGTCGCCGACCTCGAAGCCCAGATCGCAGCTCCGGCAGGCTGATCCGCGCTACGCGGGGCGAAGAACGGGGTCGATCTCGGACAGGATGTCATGCAGCTGACGGGCCCCCAGGGAAACGCGGTCGTCAGTGTCCCGCAACATCTCCTCGCACAGCTGCAGCGCGTTGTCCCGGTCCTCGGAGAAGATGCTGAACACGTCAACGATTGCAGTGTGGATCCAATCGCTGTGATTCGGGGTGGCGACAGCCATCGCGGAGGCGACGATCGTCAGCCCGATCCTGTCCTTTCGCCGAAGCACGGCTTCCGCGGTCACCCGGGTGACGAAAGTGTCACCCGGGTCGAGCACGAGCTCCAGCAATGGTCCATGGGCCTCCTGCATCTCGGCGAAGCCCGCCAGGCCGTGACCGGCATCCGCCCGGTCACGGTAGTCCTGGCTTCGCCCGAGCTCGCGGAGCGCCGCGAAAGCAGCATGCCGCCGGTCACTGTCCCCCTCCAGCAGAGCGCGCAGTCGCCTCACCTCAGCGATCAGGCGAGGCATGTCCTGTCGCGCGGAAGCGATGAAATCGAGGTCGGCATCCAGCTGCAAGTCCGGACTGACCTGGACCTGCTCTCCGTTCGTGAACCGACTGAGATAGATCTCATCGTCTTCCACAGCAGTGGCTGGGGCGATCTGGATGCAGCTCGCCCCGCCAGTCGCACCGCGAGTCTCCAGCACAGGAATCCACGCACCCATGGATGCGGCCTCGATGCGCATCTCCATGGAATCGAGCTCTTCTTCAGTCGGCATGACCGGATCATCCACCCCGACCGGGCAGACCGTCCACGGGATGCCCAGCAAGCCAGGTCTGCCATCTGATCAAGAGCGATGAAGCCATGGGACTCCGGCACCCGTGATCCCACCACCGCCGGGCTCTACTGCGGCACCACTCAAACGAGGTACAGAGAAAGGCATCTCTCACCGTGACGGACATGTAGTCTATGGATCGTCGCAGTTCAGAGCCGGTATTCGAGCTCCTGCGGTCGGTAAACTTCGCGATAACCCACTCGTCCAGCAGGTCCTGCAGCTCGGGCAGCGACCACACGTTCTCCCGCTCCGGGTGCCGACCGCGCTGGTCGGTGTTGCGGCCGGTGTACCCGGGCAGGAATTGCGCGAACATCAAGGCCACCGAGTCCAGCATCTTCTCGATGTGACCCTTCTGGAAGGGCGCCCCCTTGTGCGTGGGCTGGAAGTCGATCTCCAGGAACCGGCAGGAGGACCGGAAGTTGCGGGAGATGAACACCTTCCCGTGATCGCAGACGATCATCTCCGGAACGATCACCGGCTTCGCGGCCGCGTGCTCCAGCCGCTCGTCCAAGGTCAGCAGCCTGCGGTGCGGCAGCACTGAGCGGGACATCCTCAGCGCGTCGACCCAGCCCGGCCGCATCAGCTCGGGCGTGACGGTGCGGGCCAGCAGCACGCTCGCGTCAACCGACTTCGTCGTCGGCCGCAGCACCGCCGCCGACAGCGTGCGGGTCGCGACGTCGATCATCCCGGTCAGCTCGACCTTGCCGATCACCCCGTTGTCGAGGCGGACCATCACATCCAGCGGGGTGGAGTCGATCTGCATCACCTCGCCCGGAGCCGACACGGTCAGCTCGCCGAACGGCGCGTTCGCCCCGTGAGCCTTCGAACGCCGGGTGACCGCCGAGCCGGTCGCGTGGGTTCTCTTCGTCAGCTTCGCCAGCAGCCGGTAGAGGGTCCGGCGGGCCGGCAGCTCGACCTCGCCGCCCGACTCCCGCAGGATCTCCCCGGTCCGCCAGATCAGGTAGGCCCCGTTGCGCGTCGAGGTATCGACGCCCTCCTTGATCGCCTTCCGCATCGCCTCGACCACCGCCTCGGGCACCGACCCGAACTCCGCCCGCCGGCGGACCGGACGGCGGTCCGCCAGCCCTACCAGGCCCTCGGCCTGGTAGCGGCGCCGCCGGCTGGCGATCGTATTGGCCGGGACGGCATGGCCGGCGGCGGTCAGCTCAGCCGCCTTCACCCGCTCCCGCGACGTCACCGAGGAACCCGGTCCGTAGCCCGGCCGCGGCTGCGTGCCGGGCTCCGCGTCCGGTGCGACCCCGTGCAGGACCTCCAGGATGTGCGCCTCCCATCACAGGGCCTGCTTCACCGCCTCGGGCGGGAACGCCTCCAGCAGCCCGACCTGCGGCAGCGGCATCCGCTCGGGCTGGAACAAGACCTCGAAGTCCGCCGCCTCGAACAGATCGATCAGCGCGACCACCCGATGCCCCGCGTCCGCGTCCTCCACCACCGCCGCCTGGGCGGTGACCTCGAGAACCCCCGGACCTGGCCCTGGAGCTGGATCCTGTGGCCGACCGCCAACGCTGGCGGCCGTTTCAACTCGCCCATCCGCTGCCCTCCGTCCAGACCACGCTGTCGGTCTGCATCAAGGCGCCGGCGAGGTCCGTCTGCAAAGCTCCAGACCACAGCAGGTGGAACAGCACCGGCAGCACCCGCAGCCGGTCCCCGACCAGCCCGGCGCCCTCCCACAGACCCTTCGGCTCCTGGAACACCTCCAGCAGCCGGGCCGCCACCTCCGCCGGCCTGCCGCAGCGGGTCCGCCGGTAGCGGGCCAGCCAGCGGACGTTCGCCATGAATATGGGCTCCGGCCGCCCCGCCCAGACGAACTCCCGGCCCACGGCCCGGCACGCGTGCTCGGTCGCGGCGAAGGCTTCCCTCGTCTCCTCGTCCAGGTCGTCCTCGGCCCGGACATCAACGACACGAGCCCCGCCGTCGGCGAGCCGGACGAAGTAGTCGGGCGCGTGCCGCCGCCCCCGGCCCCCGTCATCCCAATGCAGCCAGAACGGCTGCGAGGCGATGCCGACCACCTGCGGATCCCGGTCCAGCAGGACCAGCCGGTCCCGCTCCAGCCACGACTCGTAGCCGACGTGGTCCCTCACCGTCGCCGAGTAGTACCAGCCCGCGAAACCCCGCGTGTACCTGTGCCACGCAAACTCACGGACCGGCTCCACCTCCTCGAACCGGACATCCCAGCCAGACCCCAGAAGCCGACGTCTGCGTACCCCGTCAACGGAAAAGTCCAGCTCAAAGGCCGCGAGCGCAGCCTGATCGACTGCCTGGGCAGGTGCCCCACCACGACTTCCACCTGACGAATCCCCCGCTGGCCCAACTTCGTTGTCCCAAACTAGCGTTGGCTAAACTTCGGTGGCAATCGGTCCATCTTCACTGTCACAGGTCAGTCCGTGTTGCCCTGCTGCTGCGCCTCGCCGCTGTCCAGGCCGCGCCTGCTGTGCCGCCGTCCGGGGGTGCCCTGTGCGCCGCCGTCGCCGTCCCGCCGTCGCCGTCCCGCTGTGCTTCCGGAGGGGCACCGCGTCTGTCTCGGCTGGACGGCTGGGTGGCCGTCAGGTCGCCGGGCCAGGTGGTCATGTGATCTCAGTTCCCGGCGGCTGTGGGGCAGGCCGGTGAGCTAAGCCAGTCAGAGGAACCATCGTGCTGGCGTCCCGCTCATACGTGATGGTGGATGTTGTACGGGAACACGAACCATCTAGGGGAGCAGAGGTGGGTACCACGGCCAAACCGGGCCGACGCCGCCGCACACGGAGCAAGGCTCGCGAGCACTCGGTCATCACCACGCTGATCGCAGCGCTGGGCGCAGTGGCAGCCGCGGGCCTCGGGTCTTTCATCGTCGTCCGCTGCCAGGCATCCCCACCAAACGCCGTGCCCGCGGCTTTCCAAGGCACCTGGGTCGGCCAGACCGACGAGCACGACGGCACCAGCCCGTACCGAACGACGATCACCGTGGGATCCGGAACCAGCCACCAAGACATCGGGGACAGCTCCTACGCCGTCGATGGCGGTTGCCACGGCCTGCTAACCCTTTCCACAGCGACCCCTACGACTCTGACGATGGTCGAAAGGATCGACAGCGGACCTTGTGTTCCCACGGGCTCGGTCACGCTGACCCTCAAGACGCGGGACGAAGTCGCTTACACCTACACAGGCGACAAGCGCTCCGGCACACGTCAGACTGCGGACGGCACCCTGCGAAAGATCGGATAGCTGCACCTCGCCCCGCTGTGGCCCTTGGCGGCTGCCCAGGGCCTTGGCTGGGTGGGCGTGTTGCGCTGCCGTGTTGCAGTGGGCTGCGCCGGTTGGCCGGCCTCGGCGGCTTCCCACCGTCTCGCCGCCGTCCTGGCCGCGCCCGCGCCTGGCCTGGCCGCTGTCCTGGTCGGCCGCCGGGCCGTGTCCGCTGCGTCCGTCTCGGCCGCTCTGCCGTCCGCCTGTGCCCCGTCCAAGGCCGTCCGGTGCCGCGTCCCGGCAGGCTCCGCGTTGTCCGGGCCCGGAACTGCGACAACGGGGGGCGGGCGACTCGCCCCGGCCGCTGGTCGGAGTACTTACCCCGCGCGCCCCTGCCCCACCTCGGCCTGGAACAGGCGCGGGGAGACCTCGAACCCATGACGTGAGTACGCCGAAACCGCCCGGTCGCTGGAGGAACGGTCACCCGCTTGAGACCGAGATCACTTGCCCATGCCAAGGCCGCCTCGGCTTTTTTCGCCCAGGAGCTCGACCCGACCCGGCGACGGTACTGAAGCTCATCGACGAGCACCAGGACCGCTTCGGGGCCGAGCCCGTCCTCCGGGAACTGCACATCCCCGCCTCCACCTACTACCGATGGCGCCGCGACGTCCACGAGCCGTGCGAGCGCAAGCGCCACGACGCCGAACTGACCGAACACATCCGCCGCATCCACCCCGACTCCGACGCAACCTACGGATCCCCGCGCGTCCACGCCGCCCTGCGGCGCGAGGGCACCCACGTCGGCCGCAAGCGGGTCGAGCGCCTGATGCGCCAGGCCGGAATCCAGGGCGTCAGCCCGCGCCGGCCCCGCTCCTTCACCCGCCGCGACCCGGCGGCCGGCCTCGCCCCGGACCTGGTCCGGCGCGACTTCACCGCCGCCGCGCCGAACCGGCTGTGGGTCGCCGACATCTCGCTGATCCCCACCAATGAGGGCCCGTGGTGGCCGGCCACGATCCGCGACGCCTTCTCCCGCCGGATCGTGGGCCGGCACACCTCCGAACGCGCCGACGCCGACCTGGTCCTCACCGCCCTCGAGTACGCCCTGCACGGCCGACCCGTCGAACCCGGGAAGGGGAAGCTCACTCCACCGTGTGCGAAACATGGAACAGCCTCCCGATCAGCGTCCTCACCCGCGCTGGCGTCCACCGCTGATCTGCTCATCCATGAGCGAGCAGGCCACGCGCCGGCCTGCACCGCCTCCGGGCGGGTGCGGTGGATGCGGCCCTGCAGGGCGGCGAACGACGGGACGCCCGCGCGCATCACCACCAGTTCGCCGTCCAGGACCAGCGGGCCCCGGACCTCCGTCAGCGCCTCGGTGACCTCCGGGAACCGTTCGGTGAAGTCGGTGCCGGAACGGCCCACCAGTCGCACGGGGGCCGCCTTGGGCACGTACGCGACGCACGCAGGCAACTCACCGACGAGCAGTGGACGTTCATCGAGCCGTACTTGCCGATCGGCGAGTCCACCGTGAAGACACATGTGAACCATCTGTTCGCGAAGATCGGCACCCGCACCCGCACCCGCACCCGCACCCGCACCCGCACCGAGGCTGTCGCCTGGGCCCACCAGAACGGCTACGGCGAGCCGTCCTGAGCTTGTGGATGACTCCACGCCACATCGCGGTGTCATTCCAGACATCCACCGACTCTTCTGACTCCCGGGTCAGTGGCGGACCACAGCATGGGGGCTCGGAAGCTCCCCTCGATCACCCCATCCCGTCCGTTGCCACTGCCGGAGAGAAGGTTGTCATGAGCGCATCTACCCGTACCAAGTTCGCCCGTTTCCTGGCCGTCCCCGCCCTTGCCATGGCGAGCGCGATCCTCGCAGCCGCACCCGCGAGCGCCGGGGGACTCTCCATAGGCGTCAACGGCGCCACCGTCGCGGATGCCGGGCGGACACTGAACGTCTCCGTCAGCTACCGGTGCCTCCCGATATTCGAGTGGGTCAAGATCACCGTCCAGGCCACGCAATCCGCCGTATCGGGCGTCGGCTCGGTCCAGCTCCCCTGCACCGGCGGGGAGACCGTGACCATTCCGGTGGGCGTCACCTCGCCCGGTGACACGTGGATCAGGTCCTCGGTGAACGTGGTCGTGCACATCTACGACGCCGAGCTCGACCGCGGCGGGGCCGCGGCCACCGTCGTCGCCAACTGACCGGCGTCCACGGAACGCGAAACGGCCGGTCGATCCGAAGATCGACCGGCCGTCCCGGTTTGTCGGGGCCGGCCCTCTACCCGGGCACTTGTGCACCGGCAGCCCGGCCGTGTCATGCGCGCCCGGTCGGCCCCTTGCCGCGGGCCACCCCGCCGCCTTCGGTGGCAGGGCCTTCCTGGTGCTCTTGCGGGCCGCGGTCTTGAGCTATCCCCGCGAGCGCGGGGCCGACGCGGCGCCCCAGGACGCCCTCCCGTCCTGGCTTGAGCTATCCCCGCGAGCGCGGGGCCGACACTTCCTGACCTGCTGCGATTGGGCTCAGAGCGCGCCAATCCATTCAGTTCGAATCCGGAGCCCGCGTTGCGGGATCGACGCCCCAGAGACCACCCCTCCCAGCTGCACCCTGGCGAGCCGACTCTGAGTGGGGCACAGCTCAGCGGCGGCCCCGTGATCGCCGGCCTCGGCGGAAACAGCCAGATCGTGGGGGCCAACAGCCACCGGATGGCAGACGACAGCAACAACTGGGCCGACAACTACATGTACTCGTCCAACCACGGAAGCAACGCCGCCGGTGTGATCAACTGGCTCAACTCTCACTGACCGGTGTCGGGAGGCTGCGCGTTCGGCCGGCGCAGCCCCACCCCTGTGCGCTACTTGTCTCCCCCATGGATCTCACCTATCAGGGCCGTCGGCGGATGCGAACGTAGGTACTCCTCAAACGCCGCCGGAGTCTCGACATACTTCTGCATCTCCGGGGTGACCGGGAGGTTCTCCTTCGTCACCACCCCTCCTGAGTCCCGGGCAAAGACCGCTGCTGTGACACCGCCAGCTGCGATCAGCACTCCCCCCAACGCCAATAGGACTGTCCCCGCACGCCCCACGGCCATACTGGCCTCCCCTCTCTGCCTACAGCCGACCCCAGCCTGTTGTCGGCGGGCCGCGACACGACCCCCGGGCCACGGGTGGACGGGGCGGGCGTGCCGTTCACCGGATCGGTCGGAACCAGCATCAGCCGTTGCCTGGCCGTGCCGGCTGAAGGGTACCGCCGGTGGGCAGGGGGCGTGGCAGGGCGGGGCCGGCTCAGGGGTTGGGCGCAGTTGTGGCCGACGGCACGGACGGCTGGTTGAGCCGGCCGAAGGGGACGTGGACGCTCGGTGTGGTCCGGGCGGTGCTCTCGAGGTGGCCGGCCTGGTCGTCGAAGAAGATGTGCGGCTTCAGGACGGACATGATCCGGCCCTTGTCTATCCCGCCGAGGAAGAACGCGTCGTTCACCCGCAGGCCCCAGCGGTTCAGGCTCGTCACCGCGCGCTCGTGGGCCGGGGCGTTGCGGGCGGTGACGATGGACACGTGCACGCGGAGCCGGTAGGCGGGGTCCTTGCGCCGTTCCTCCTCCTCGCGCTGTTGGATCCGGTTGACCGCGGCGAGGAACTCCTTGAGCGGGCCGACGTCGTGGGCGACGTCCGCGTTCGCCACCTCGTGGGCACGGAACTCCTCGATGCCGCCGCTCTGGTAGAGCTGTTCGGCGGAGTCGTCGGCGAGGACGCCGTCGAAGTCGAAGGCGATCCGCAGGTCCGTGTCCTCCGACTCGTCCTCGGCGACCGGGCCCAGGACGTGTCCGGCGGGCAGTCCGAGTGCGACGGCCTCGCGCACGTCGTCCTGGTTCGCCGACAGGAACAGCGACATGTTCAGCGCCGGCATGAAGCGGTAGGGCGAGCGGCCCTGCATGAACACCGCCCGGCTGATGGCCAGGCCCTGGGACTGGATGGAACGCATCACCCGCAGGCCGGTGTCCGGGTCGTTGCGGGAGAGCACGATGACCTCGACCAGCGGGTCGTCGGCCTCGGCGAGGTCGTTCAGGGACAGCAGGCGTCGCACGAACGGGAATGCCACGCCCGGTTCCAGGGTGTCGGTGAGGTGCTCGCGCTGGTAGGCGCGGTAGGCCTCCTCGCCCTGCTCACGGAAGACCCGGTCGCTCTCCGCGAGGTCGAACAGGGCGCTGGAGGCGATTCCGACGACGAGCCGGTCCGCGAGTTCGTACGGCACACCGGCCTCTTTCTCCACACATGAAATGACGGTCACATCGTCCCACCGGCCGAGGCGACACCAGCGCGCGGGGCCTGGCCAGTGGGCCGGTGTGGCCGGAGTGGGAGAAGTGGAGTGCGGATCGGGCGGACGGCCCACCGCACACGCCGTACGGGACGGCGCCCGCGCCGGCGGACCGCCTTGGGTCTTCGGCGCCCCCGAACACCGGTCACAGGTAGTGGAAGAAGCGGGTGCGCCACGTCGGGGGATCTTCGGGCGGGTAATAGGAGAGGAGGTCGCTGACACCGTCGTATTCCGTCCTGAGCAGGTGCTCCGGGATGGCGACGTAACCGAGTGCTTCGAGTTCGGCGTCGACCCGGTGCCGATCGAAGGCCTGGAGGACTCCGCCTTCGCCGCCCTCGTCATGGCTTCCGGGGTTGCAAAACGTCATGGTCGTCAGGTCCCCGAAGTTGCTGACGGTCACGGTGAGGTGGTCCCCGAAGGCGGTGGCGGCTTCCGGAACGGTGATCGTCCCGTGGTGGCTGGCGTCCTGGACGTACCGGTCGACGGTGCAACTGCACCGGAACCGCTCGTCCGGGCGGGCTGCGAGCCGGTCGAACCGCGCCCGGGCGCCAGCGTGATCGTAGCCGCGGGGGAACTCCATGTGGTCGGGGTCGTCGAGCTGCCGGAGCAGGGCCCAGGCGCTCCGGTCGTCGAGGGTCACGTACGGTCTTCTCCTCGCCGGCCGCGGGGGCTCATCGGCTGACCCCGGCTGCGTACGCTACCCGGTCTCCGGCCGCCGGGCAGATGACCTGAACGTAACATGACAGGCCCTCGCCATTGGCGTTCTTGCCGCGCCGTGCAGTGCCCGGCACCGCTTTTGCCGCAGCGACCGGCGGCTCTGCTCGGTCCTACTCGGTCCTACTCGGTCCGCAGCGCGGTGGCGGTCCGCGACCGGGCCGCCCGGCCGGCCGGCAGCAGCGCCCCGAGCAGGGCGATCACGATCCCGCCGGCCAGCAGGGGGACGAGCAGCCCGGCGGTGTAGGTGTGGGACACGCTCGGCGGCAGGTGCCGGCCGATCGCGTTCCCCATCGGGGTCAGCGTCGCCTTCTCCACCGCGACCCCGAGCGGGACCCCGATCAGCCCGGCGATCAGGCCGGTGAGGGACACCGAGGTCAGCACCATCGCGACGGTCTGCTTGGGCGTCATCCCGAGGGCCTTGAGGATCCCCAGGTCATGGACCCGTTCCCGGGTGTCCTGCACCACCGTGCTCAGCACCCCGAGCGCGGCGACCGCGATCATCATCAGCGTGAGCGTGGCCACCAGGGCGCCCATGGTGATCACGATGATGTTCTTGCCCCCGCTCGAGCTCGGCCGGACCGAGGCGTTCAGCGGGGTCAGCGCGGCGGCGGCCGAGGTGGACCAGTCCGATCCGTTGACGTTGTCGGCCAGCTCGACGTTGAACAGGTCGATGTGCGGGGTCAGACCGGCGGCGGTGAAGGTGGCCGCATCCGTCATGACCGTGTAGTCGCCCTGGTTGGTGTCGAAGTTGATACCGACGACCTTCAGCGACAGTTGCCTGTTCTGCTGCACCACGGCGACGTCGTCACCGACGTGGATCCCCACCGCCGAGGCCAGCTTGTCGCCGACCACGGCCTCGCCGGGCGCCGAGTACCAGCGGCCGGACAGCAGCTCCAGGTGCGTCCAGGAGAAGTCGCCGGTGACCGTGAACACCTTCGGCGGTTCGCCGCCGGGCGGGGCGCCGACCATGGTCGCGCCGCTGTCGCCCCAGCCGAACGCGGCCTTCGTGCCCGGGATCCCGGCGAGCGCGGCGGCCACCTCGGCGGCGTCCAGGTGCGGGGTGCGCGGGTCGTTGGGGCCGTAGCGACCCCAGGGCACGCCCGCGTCGGCCGTGGGTTCCACGAACTCCGACGCGACGTTGAAGCCCGAGGTGCTGGCGTCCAGGTACTTGTTGAACCCGGTCTCCAGCCCCACCGCGAACGTGACACTCACCACGCCGAACAGCACCGCCGCACCGACCAGTACGGCCCGGGCCGGACGGGCGAACGGCTGGGCCAGCCCCAGCGACACGGCCCGGGGCAGCGGCAGCCGCGAGGCCAGACGCTGCGCCGCCCGACCGCCCCCGGCCTTGGGGGCGCGGCCGACCACCAGGGCCCGCACCGTCGGCATCCGGCCGGCCCGCAGTGCCGGGATCAGAGCGGTGACGCCGACGATCAGCAGGGTGCCCAGCGGCACCACGGCGCTGACCCACAACGGGATCGTGGCACTGGCCGCACCGGCCGCGCCGAGCTGCTCGGTGGCCCCGGCCAGGATCGGCACGGCCAGGAGGTTGCCGAAAACCGTGCCGAGCACCAGGCCGAATGTCGCCGGGATCACGGCCTGCGCGGTGTAGGCGCGGGCCACCTGCGACGGGGTGAAGCCCAACGACTTCAGAATCCCGATGCGCCGGATTCCCGAGGCCACAGCCCCGCTGACCACGATCGAGATGATCAGCACCGACATGAACAGCCCGAGGATCCCGAAGGCGATCAGGAACGGCACGTAGGCCTTGGCGTTGCCGGTCGCCTGCTGCTCCGCGGTCAGGTACGACTGTCCGGCCTCGACCGAGCCGGCCGGCGCGGCGGCGGCCACCGCCTGCTTGTCGGTGGCGATGTCTGCGGCGCTCCCGGCCTCGGCGAACCGGTAGAGCATCTGCTCGTCGGACGTGGCACCGGCAGCGGTGAGCCGCGCGAAGCCGTCGGCGGTGACGAAGCCGGTCGCGCTGTCGGTCACCGAGCCGGCGAAGCCGACGACCTTGAACGACGGCTTGCCCGGCAGGGAGGAGAACACCACCGAATCGCCGAAGCAGTCGGGGGCGTAGTGCTGCCACGGCACGGCGATCTCGTCCGGGCTCGTCGGCCAGCGCCCCCGGGTCAGCGCCAGCTGGTCCATCCCGGAGGTGCTGCCCAGGTCGGGCCGGGTGGTGACGGTGATCGGACCGTTGTCGTGACCGGCCCGATCCTTCGTGGAGCAGTCCGTGCCGATCGTCGTGTCCAGGGCGGCGGCGACCGGGTACGGCCCGGCCGCCTCGGTGACGCCGGCGGCGTGCGCGGTGGCGGCGGCCTGCGCGGCCGTGACCTTCGAGCCGTCGAACTGGACCGCCAGGTGCGCCCCGTTCCGAGAACTGAAAGCGTGCTCGAACGGGGCCTGCACGACAGTCAGCAGGCCGAGGGAGAGCACTGAGGACGTCACCGCGGCGAACGTCGTCAGGGCCATGACGAGGGACTGGACCCGACGGCGGCCCACGCCGGAACGTACGACCTTGCCCAGGGCGCTCACCGGCTCACCGCCGGCAGCGGGCGGGCCACGGCCCGGAAACCGACCTCGAGGACGCGCCGGGGCATCGGCGGCTTTCGCAGTGTCATCGGACCTCTCCCGCCGGACGGGTCAGCGGTGTGCGGGCGGCCGGGCCGGCGCCGCTGCCGTCGTTGACGACGTCCCGCTCGACCGCCCCGTCCACCAACTCGATCGTGCGGCGCGCGGTGCTCGCGGCCAGCTGCACGTCGTGGGTGACCAGCAGGATGGTCCGGCCCTCGCTGTTCAGGTCCAGCAGCAGCTCGCGCACGTCCTCGGCCGAGCTCGAGTCCAGGGCGCCGGTCGGCTCGTCGGCCAGCAGCAGCGCCGGCTCGTTCATCAAGGCCCTGGCCACCGCCACCCGCTGCCGTTCCCCGCCGGACAGCCGCTGCGGATAGGCCTTGACATGCCGGTCGATGCCCAGCGAGTCGAGCAACTCGACGGCCCGCCGCTTCGCTTCGCCCTTGCCCATCCCGGCCAACTGCGCCGGAACCATGACGTTGTCCAACACGGTCAGGTCGTCCAGCAGGTTGAAGAACTGGAAGATCATGCCGATGGAGGCCCGGCGGTACTTCGCCGAACCGGCCTCGCCGAGCTGGTCGACGCGGGTGCCGTCGACGGTCACGGTGCCGCTGGAAGGCTTGTCCAGACCCGCGATCAGGTTCAGCAGCGTGGACTTGCCACTGCCGGAATGGCCGAGGATAGCCACGCACTCACCGGCCGCCACGGACAAGGTGACGCCGGCCAGTGCGGGCGGGCCGTCGTCGTACTTCTTCGTCGTGTCGCGAAGATCGATCATCGGTGCATTCGTCATGACCACGAACCTAGGAACGGACCACGATCCACCGCGTCGGCCGGCGGATGTCACCCCTTCCCAGGCCATCGGCCCGGGGGCGTATCCGGCGTACATCCCCGGGGCGACGCGCAGAGCCGACGCCACTGAATACGATCTTCGTATGGAACAGCTTCTCCAGCGTCTCTCGACATCGAAACGCGTGACCTGGCTGATGTCACAGGCCGTGGTGCTGGCCACCGCCTGCTTGTACGCGCTGATTCTCGCCCTGACGATGCTGCCCACTGATTGGGCGCACTACGAGGGCCTGTTCCGGTTCCCCGACCTCGATCCCTTCCAGATGCTCGGTCTCTGCGTCGTGCTCGCCCTGCCGGTTCTGCTGGTGCGCCGTCTGCCGGCGGCGGTCTTCGCGGCGGTCCTGGGCGAAGCGGTCCTCGGCGACGCCTTCGGCGCGCGGCCCTCGATCGTGTTCGTCCTGCTCGTCGGCCTGGGCGGGTACCTCGCCGTCCGGCAGCCCAAGGCTGCCGCCGTCGGCTCCGTCGCGGCCGTCGCGGCCGCGTTCTTCAACGACCTCCACGTCCCCGGGCAGACCGTCGGCGACGCGTCCCAGTGGGCCGGGCAGTTCGCGTTGTGGTTCGCGGTCGCCTGGGTCTTCGGGGGCGTGTACCGCAAACGCCGTGAATACCTCGAAGCCCTTAAGGAGCAGACCGCGGCCCGCGTCGTCATGGCCGAGCGGCTGCGGATCGCCCGCGAGCTGCACGACAGCGTCGCGCACAGCATCGGGATCATCACGGTGCTGTCGGGAGCGGCGGCGCGGGTCGTGGAGACCAAGCCCGAGCAGACGCGGCAGGCGCTGACCGGCATCGAGACCACCAGCCGGGAGACGCTGCTGGAGCTGCAGCGCATGCTCGGGGCGCTCCGCCGCGCCGAGCCCGACGACGCCATGCCGCAAGCCGCTCCGCTGGCGCCGGCCGGCAGCCTGGCCGACATCCCGCAGCTCGCCGAACGCACGGCCGGCGCCGGGGTGCGGGTTCATGTGACCTGGCGGGGCGAGCGGCGTCCACTGCCGCCGGAGATCGAACTGTCGGCGTTCCGGATCATCCAGGAGTCGGTGACGAACGTGGTGCGGCACTCCGGGGCGCGGACCTGCCGGGTCGCGGTCGGTTACGAGCCGGAAGGAGTGAGGATCGAGGTGGTGGACGACGGGGACGACGGTCTCGGCGGGCCGGGCCGACCGAGGTTCGCGGCGGGGGCCGGCGGCAGCGGCTTCGGCCTTCTCGGCATGCGCGAGCGGGTGACCTTGCTGTCCGGCCAGTTCAGCGCCGGCCAACGTCCGGAGGGCGGATTCCGGGTGACGGCGAGGCTCCCGGCATGAGCGTGCGCGTGCTACTGGTCGACGACCAGCCGCTGATGCTGGTCGGGCTCGGGATCCTGATCGGCGACACCGACGACCTGGAGGTGGTCGGCCAGGCCGGCGACGGCCGCGAGGCGGTACGACTGGTGCGTGAACTGCGGCCGGACGTCGTGGTGATGGACATCCGGATGCCGGGCATGGACGGGATCGAGGCGACCCGACAGGCGACCGCCGAGCCGGACCCGCCCAAGGTCCTGGTGCTGACGACCTTCGACCACGACGAGTACGTCTACGGCGCACTGCGCGCCGGGGCCAGCGGATTCCTGCTCAAGAGCATGGCCCTGGACGCGATCCTCGAAGCGATCCGCGTGGTGGCCGCGGGCGACGCGCTGATCGCGCCGAGCGTGACCCGACGGCTGATCGCGGACTTCGCCGGAACGTCCGGCCCCGCGGCCCCCGAACCGGACGCCGGGCCCGCCGCGGATGCGAGTCCCCTCGCGGCGATCACCGACCGGGAGCGCGAGGTGCTGGCACTGGTCGGACAAGGACTGTCGAACCCGGAGATCGCCGAGCGGCTGGTGATCAGCGCGGCGACCGCGAAGACCCATGTCGCGCGTCTGTTCGCCAAGCTCGAGGCTCGGGACCGCGTCCACCTGGCGATCATCGCCTTCGAAACCGGACTCGTGCCGCGTAGACGGTAGGGGCAGGATCAGCAGCACCGACCGGCCGCCCAGCCGGGCCTCCGGCGGCGCCGGCGCGAGGCCTGAAGAAGATCACCCGGGCCGGGGACGAGGTCGTGCTGCTGGACAGCACCCTGATCCGCACCCGCCGCCGCGCCGGGAAGGCCAACCGCAAGAACTACAGCGGGAAACACAAGTCACACGGCCTTCTGTTCCTGGCCCTCACCGACGAGCGCGGCAACCTTGTCCGGATCTCCTCGGCCCGCCGCGGCACGGCCAGCGAGATCAAGACCGCCCGGCACGACAGGATCTGCCAGCACCTGCGCACCGCAGGCCTGGGCGCCCTGGCCGATCTCGGCTTCGTCGGCCTCGATACCGACCGCGACGACCCAGTGGCCATCACCGGGGCCAAGCGGACCCGCAAGAAGAAGCTCACCGCCGGCCGGAAGACCGCCAACCAGATCATCGCCGCCGCCCGCGCCCCCGTCGAGCACGGCTTCGCCGCGCTCAAGAACTGGCGCATCCTCACCCGGCTGCGGCTCAACCCGACCCGGGCCACGAACCTGCTGCGCACCCTGCTCGTCCTGACCAACCTCGAAACGAGCCGCTGACAGACGATCCAGCCACGGGACACCCGCCCACCAACAGCAGAAGCACTCACGAACACCGTCATACCAGCACCCTGACCAGCCCGTTCAGGATGGCGCAAGCTCAATGGGGCCGCCCGTCCCGGAGAGTGCGGTCCGGGGGTCAGTGCTGAACCCAGGACTGTCACCGCCACTGGTGTCGGGGTACACCTCCCGGGCTACCCAGCCAGGTACACGGGAATGCGCCCACGCAGCAGGGCGGCTTCATGGTGCCGGCCCCTTGGAGCCGTGGCCGCGACTGGGATCATGAACGCATGACCGAGGAATCGAACCTGCTGTCAAACCTGTGGCCGCTCGCGCCGTCCGATGCGACCGACTGGTTGCTGGAGTTGTGCGGCGACGGTGTGACCGGGTTCATGCCACCCGCGATGCCCGATGCCGTCTGGGTGCTCAACGCCATGTACGAACACGAGCAGGGGCCGGCCCAGGTGTCGTACCACGAGTACCGCCAGGCACGTCTGGCGGACGGGAGCATCCAGCCCGCCGCCTTGGCGGGCATCGACCTCGAAGTGGGTATCGCCACGGGAGGCGGGCTGGGCCGGGCCGAGCACCCCGGCCGCGGCTGGCGGCGGCTGCGCTGGGCGGAACTCGCCCGGCGCACCGGCGATCCCGTCGTACCTGAGGGGCGGCTGCCCTCCCACCGCTGTTTTCCCTCGGCCAAGAAGGAGGGGAGTTGGCCGCTCGGTGTCGTCCCGTCCACTGAGGGGAGCCTGGACCGTGAGACCTGGGACCGGCTGATCGCCGTCCTCACCGAGCACAGCCCCGCGGGTCCGGACACTCCCTGTCTGGCCTACTACAACCCGCTGATGCTGACGACCGTCGACTTCGACAACCTCCATGTGAGGGCCGGCCGCCTCGGCGATGCCGGGATTCTCTACGAGAATCCCGAGGCCGACTTCAGCCCGTCCAACCTCTGGGCGGAGGACTGCTCATGGGTCCTGTGCACCGACTACGACCTGTGGGGCACCAAGGTCGTCGGGCCCCCGGCTCTCGTCGAAGCGCTGCTGAACGACCCTGAGATCGAGGCACTGCGACTGCCTTGGGCGGCCTGATGACGTGCCGCCTCGCGCCCTCTCGGAGCCGAAACACGAGCGCTTTCACGAGTACCCGGTAGAGACATTCGCCTGTACGCCGATAACTGGGGTTCGAACTGCACCGAGCCACCTCGACCGGATATCGTGCGGCCCTGCGAATCCATGCCCCTGTCTTGGGAAAAGAAGTGCAGGATGCACATCCTGGATGACCTCACGGGTCTTTCCTCTCGTGCAAAGAGTGTGCTTGAACGAACCGGCCGGCGCGATGATCCGCGCAGGAACCTCGGCTCTCCACCGAGTTCCTGCGGATCCGGGACTGCTTCGGCCAGTTGATTCCCACACCCATGATGCTCGTGATCCGCCGGGAGGGATTCGAGCAGAAGTACGGCGGACTCCGCTACCAGGTGCGAAGCAGTTTCACCGTCGAGGGCGAACGCCGCGAGGTGCTTCGCGACTGGCACTACGACCTGGGCCAGATCATGTGGACCGGCTCCGCCAACGGCTGGTACTTCGATTGGTTCGGGGAACGTGTGTCCACCCCAGTGCGCTACCTGGTGCACACGGACGGACGAGTCGGAGTGCACGATGGAGGCGGCACGTTCCTCGAAATCGCCCCGTCCATCCCGGCGCTCATCGAATCCCACGCTCTCACCGACACGGTCTCGACCTGGGACCGCACCACCGCCGGGGTCGACAGCTTCGCACTCGCCGAGCAACTCGACGGCCTCACCGACATCCCCGAAACATCAGGCAGCACCATCCGATGGCGGCTGTCCGACAACGTCGCGGTCGAGGAGTTCCGGAACTGGAGCAGCGATGCGCCACGTCCTTGGCGCGCATTCATCTGGAGCCGAGGTGAATCCGGCCGGCGCCAGGTTGAAGAGGCCGCTGCCCGAGTCGCGGCCACACCGCAGACCATGACAGCCACCGGATGACAACCGCTGCTTGACAGAGCTGATTCCACAGAACGATCCGGCTGACGTGGCCTTCGACGACGCCAGAGTTCCACGGCAGTGTCAGGTCGGCCATGACACGGCGAGATCGCGTTCGATGGCCTGGCCCCGAACGTGCGGTACGGGTTCGGCCGTTCTCGGCAGGTGGTGTGCACACCGCCGATACGCTGGCCGACCCGGTCGCGCGGGAGCGGGCGCGTTCGTGCAACTGCTCCGCTACCAGTCCCAGGTCCTCACCAGCCACGTGCGCCTGGAGGAGGGCGACCGGCCGGAACGGTACAGGGCCCGGCCGGCGCCGCTGTCCGGCTGGAGGCTCTGAATTCCAGGTAGGCGGTCCGGTCGGTGGCGGCGCGGGAGCGCCACCTCGTCACGGTGCCGAGGCGCAGACCGAACACGAGGGCAAGGACGGCCGGGGGCATGTCCTGGGCGAGCTGGACCAAGGCGCAGGCCCGGGCCGAACGGCCGGGTTCCCCGCCATTCGGCGGGGTCCGCCGAGAACGCCGTGCGAATCCGCTCGCTGCCGCACCGTCGGCGACTTGGCACAGCGTCGCCGGTTCTTGACAGGGCGTCTTCCCACCCGTCAGGAGTCGCCGACCGGAAGGCTCCAGCTTCTAATCTCCTTAGTGAGAGCGGCCGGCTCCACCCAAGAGCGGCCCTGCTGTCACCTACGGGAGGGGAATTCCATGATCAAGATGCGTACTTTCGCCGCTGCCGCCGTCGCCGCGGCCTCGCTCACACTCGGAGTCGCCGCCACGCCGGCGTCGGCGGCGCCGGCTCCGAACGGACCCACCGCTGTCAGTGTGCAGAGCGTCGACAGTCCGGACACCACAAGTGCCCCCGCCGTCGAAAGGACCCGTATCGACGACCGGGCCTGCCTGTTCACCTTCCCCGACACCGGCGCGCCCAGCACATGGGCCCTGTGTGACACCAAGGTCCGTGCCTGGCAGTGGACGGACGGCCGGTACGAGTACGCGCTCGTCGGTACCGACCGCCGGGTCTGGCACACCTACCAGACCACCGCGAACGGATCATGGGCCAGCTGGACCCCCCTCGGCGACAGCAGCGACGTCCAGGACGGCGTCTGGCTCGAGATCTCCAGTGGACTTCCCGTCGTGCAGGTGCTCGGCAGCAACGGCAGCTTCTGGTGCAACTCCATCAACAGCAGCGGCGCCTGGACCAACTGGTACATCTGCTGACGGACCGTCGGCATCCGCACCTGCAGGCCGCGCCTTCGGCGGGTCCGACTCCCGGCCAACGGGGACGGCCCCGCCGATGGCGTGTCCGCGGCCGAAGGATTGCAGGTCAAAGCCCTAGCCGCCGCTGATCGCCCGGTTCGAGGCGGCGGACACCGCGACCAGCTGCGAGTGCTCCAGGTCATTGGCGAAGGCCTCCCGCTCGCCGGCACTCCACGCCGAGGCCCCGACTGGCAGGGAGGGACCCGGACCGCCGGATCTGAGCGCTACCACCACGGGTAACCCGACTGTCCTGCGGCGAGTACAAATCCCCGGCCCACCAGCCACGTCCCGGTGGCCTGCCAACAGGCGCCCGCCGGACCCGGCAGGGCGCCGCGACGCTGGCCCTCTGCTGACGGACCCTTCCAAGCACCAGGTCAGCGCGAGCGGCCGAGCAGCTCGGCGGTCTCGGCGCGCCGGTTCCAGGCGATGACGGCCAGCGGCACCATGAAGATGAACGGGGTCCCGGCGTTCTCGCCGTGCATGGCGGTGAGCTGGGTAACGAACGCGAACGCCAGGAAGACGATCAGCGCCGTCGCGGCCGGCCCGGCCAGCCGACGGACCAGCAGGCCGACCGCTCCGGCCAGCTCCACCAGTCCGGTCAGGTACATGAACCAGTGGCCTGCACCGATGGCGTCGAAAACGGTGATGGCGGCGGGGAGTGCGAGCAGTTTGGGCAGCGCGCTGGCCAGGGCGAAGAAGAGCGCGAGCAGGATCCGCAGCGTCCAGACCACCCGGACCACGGTCGTGCTGGACTTCGTGGCGGTGGTCGTGGTGGCGGCGGTGGCGGTGCTGAACATTTCGGGTCTCCCTGGTCGGCTGCCGTTGCTTACTCAGGTTTGACCGCTGCCACCGCCTGAACTCATCGGTCCTGGGAGAAAAAGTCTTCCGGCAGCCCCACCTCCAGCGCCAGCAGCTCGCCGACGGTCTGCCGCCCACGGATCGGCCCGGCCGGCCCGATCGCCCTCGACCGTGACCTCCGGGATCAGCGGTCTGGATTTGTAGTTCGACGACATGCTCGCCCCACATGCGTCGGTGTCGTGGAAGACCGCCAGGTCCCCGATCTCCGCGCGCGGCAACGCAACCGACTCCACATCGCAGCCCCCAGCCAAGGCCGTTCGTTAGCAGGTGCCGAGCTGATGAACAACTTCGGCAAGCTCCGCCGCCGCACCGAGTGATGAAGAACCCCTGTCGAGTTTTTTATTGCCCTGGCCAGCGTTACCGTCCGGTGCCTGATCCGACGCGCCTGAACCCTCTACCGATGGAACACCCGACCTCGAAGCCCCCGTCGCCGACCTGTTCGCCCGGACCGACGCGAAGTGAGCCGCCCGCACCACCCGCACGGCCCCGCCGGCGACGTCGTCACGGTGATCACCTACTGCGCCGCCCAGCGTGCCAAGGAACTCGGCGCCGGCGAAGTTCCGGAGACGCTGCGCGCCGAGCTGGAATACCAGCCGCGCCTGGGCCGTCTGGTCCGAACCGGCGCCGAGGGCGGCCAGCGCATCGAGCTGTACTCCACCCGCATCGAGGGCAACCCGGCCGTCAACGTGGTGCACGCCTTCGCCCCCGCGCCGCCCTGGCCGCCGACCGTGCGGATCGCCGCCGTCGTCCCCGAAGACCTGCCCGCCCCGCACCGAGAGCCGGTCGGGGTCATGCGGGCAGCCACCGAGGCCACCAGCCGGGGATATTGCTGGTCGTGCATAGGCCGCTGTCGCTGACTGTTCCGGGGATGGTGCCGATCCAGGCGAATTGGAGCCAGGTCATTGCGATGAGGGCAATTGCTGTGACCGCGATGGGTGTGAGTGAGGATATCCATCTCCGGTTCGATCCGCGCACGGAGACATGTGTTAATCCGTAGGCGGCGAGCGCGACGAATATTCCCGCAGTGATTGACAGAGGGAGTTCGTAGTGCCAGATGCTCCCCCAATTCGTGTGCTCTTCCTGGTAGGAGCCGCAGTGCCTGCGCGCTGCGTCTGCGAGCGCCCACGAACCGGCCCCTGCGGCCAGCCCAGTGAGGGCTGTCAGGCAGCCTGGAATGCAGCTTTTCCTTGAGGTTTCGTCCACCTCCCGCAGGACGCATGGTGGTGCGGCATGGTTCCCCTGCGGGGCGTTCGGCCGCTCCGGGACCGGCCGCTGCAGTGAATTTCTACCCCATTCCAACATGCCGGACTGGGTACACGAGGGCGCACCGGTGGACCTTGGGCTGCAATCGAGGAGTGCGGCGTCATATGGTGGCGATGAATATATGAACGAGGCTGAGAAGAGTTTCTGCAAGTGGCCGAGTCGCTGGATTATCTGCGCCAAGGCATATGATGCCTCCGAGTTGGCAATTTACCACGCCGACAAGGAGGGAAAGGACGATGGAATTTGGCCCGGGAGCAATGGTAACGGCGGTAGGCGCGACGCCTACCGTCATTGCGAATGGAATGGCAGCATGACTCTTATGATGGGTGCGAAAACCGCAAAGGGGTTCGCCGATCGCCATGAGATGGGCCCGAAGCCGGCCAACATGTCAGAAGAGACTGCCAATGCGCATCATGCGATGGACTATCACAGCAATGCGACGGGTAGATTTTTCGGGCAGCATATGCCGGATCACATGAAGGATGACCCCGTAGTGGACTACCATGCCCAGATCCGCACCTGGTGTGCGATTGCGGTGGCAGACGGAGGTTTGTACTCACTGTCACCTTGAGCGCGAAATTGATGTTTTGACTCACAATCGATCTGGCCGAAACGCTTGGAAGGCAAGATGACCCGCTCCTCCACTGCTGCCCTGCTGGGTGCAATGGCCCTGATTCTGCTTGAGACGATCGCAATCGTCCTCTTCTTCTGCATTGCTATGCCGCTGCTTGCGGGCGGTATCGCTTTCGAAGATGAGATGGAGCCCACTCCGCACTTCCTGCCGTATGGATTCCTTTCTGTAGGAATTGTTATGGTTGGGATCAACGGTTGGGCGGCTCGGGGCCTGTGGGCAATGCAGTCGCCGAGTAAGACGTCCCGCAGTTCCTACGCTCTGGTGGGGGCGGGATCGGTGCAGGTCGTGCTGCTTGGCTACGGTCTGCTGTCGGGGGAGCACCTGTTCACGCTCTTCGCGGCGACCGTGCTGGCTCTTCTCTCCGTACTTGTGAGGCCCGCATTCGCAAAGCCTTCGGCTTGACGCGAGGGGCGCCGCAGCGCAAATGAGGCAGGGGTTCGGCACCCACACAGGTGCCGAACCCCTGCTGTGTGCTGACGCACTTGGGCGGCCCTGCATTGCCTTCCCTCATGCCGGTCTCCGACCAGGTGCCTCCAGATGCCACCGGCGGGGGCAGCCAATCCGGTCTCACCCCGGACGCCGCCGGTGCAGCCTGCACACCGTCCCACTATGGGCACGCCCGCTGCTCGGCGGCGCCCACGCCCACCATCGCCTCACCGACCGCCACCCCGAAGAGAGCCTCTTCGAACCGGCGACAGCCACCGGGGCGTGACACCTGCACGCACACGCCGCACGACTCCCCGAAACGGCCGGGGATTCACCGGGCGGGCGGGACGGCCTGTCGAGGGCAGGGTGCCTTTCGCGGTTTCCCTCCTGGTTGCAGGACACGGGACTGTGCTGCAGTGCGCGCCCGCTGCTCGGTGCCGTGGTCAACCGTGGCCGGACAGGAGCGCCGCTTCCAACAGGTCCGGGAGCGCAGCCGGGGCCGAGCGGCAACTGCCGTCGGCCCGGGCGTTCGGCACCGACCTGGCGGCCGCCGTCGACCGACTGGTGCGCGGCCTGCTGCTGGAACTCGAAGACTGGCAGCGGGCGATCGGTGCTCTCGGCGCCGGACTCACCGCGGCCGCGCAGGAACGGCCACTGCCCGAGTGGGCCGCCGACGCCAGCCGTACCGAGGACGCCCGCCGACGCCAGGCCCGCCAGGCGCTGCTCGAGGCCATCGCCAGGCACCACCACGGTGGTCCCGGCGCTTGGTGAGGGCCGGTCAGCGAGCGGCGGCGGGCCTGGTCTGGTGGGCGCGCAGGATCGCGTCCAGGGCCAGGTCGGAGGGGGTGGGTCCTGGGTCGGGAGAAGTACTCGACCAGGAGCCCGGCGTCGCCGGGCCGGTGGAGGAGGGCGATCCAGCCGGTTTGTCCCCACGGCCCGTCGGACAGGGGCGCGGTCCAACCGACCGGCCCCTCGATCGTGTCGCCGAGGTCCGGTTCGCCGTCATCCACGAGAAGTCGCACTCTCTGGTGAAGTGCGAGTACGTGTGGAAGAGGACCGACGACTGGATCGAGCTCCCATGGTCGGTGCAAGGGCCGGTCGTCAGGCGCGACGGCCAGGTGCTCGACGCCTGAGCGGAGGTGGTACGCGCCGCGGGCCGGGTCGCCGCCCACGGTTCCCGCGGGGAGCACGGAAGCCGGGGTGCAGCAGCGTGTTGCACCCCGGCTCTTCCCAGGAGATCGCGCAGGTCGACGGGTGTGCCACGAGGGTTCGGAATACGGGTGTCACGGCCCGTTGCGCACCGCTGACGGGTCGAATGCGACGCCACCGGGGCGGCTTCGGCGGCTCCCGGCACTGCGGTGATCGTCCGTTCGCGACCGGCCGGTCACCGGAACCCGGCCGGTCGCGGACGGAGCCCCCGGAGATGCGGCCGCCGGGCACGGAGCCGACCGGCGGCTCGCCGTCAGACGGGCTGGAGCTCGTAGAGGTCCGGGTAGTCGCTCTGGACGATCTGGTTGCCGTTCCCGCCACCGGCGCCCGCCAACCACTTGCCGGAGTGCAGCCCCTTGAGGGAGATCAGCTTGCTGCTGCCGGGCAGGTTCACCTTCACGAACTGCTGCTCGATGGGGATGTGGTCGCTGAAGCAGCCGGTGGTGATGATCCAGGCCCCGAGGCTCAGGGAGTCGCGGTCGACGGCGAGGCACCAGTGGCGCCAGGCGTCCTGGAAGACCACCGTTTCATTCCCGTTGGGCCCGGGCTTGTGGCAGTAGATCCACTTCTGGTTGGACTCGTTGCCCCAGAAGTACTGGATGACCGAGCCGTGGTTCCCGGACGACAGGGCGACGGTCAGGAAGGTGTCGGGGTCGGCGGTGGGGGCCTTGATGCGGTAAGGGCCGCCGTCGCAGGTGAATTCGCCCCAGGTGGTGGTGAGGGCGGCCGGGGCCGGGGCGGGTGCCGCCACGGCCGCCGGGACGGCGGTGAACAGGAGGGCGACGGCGGCGGCGACGGTACCGAGCGCGGTCACCCGGTGTCGGACGCCGTGACGGGAACGGTGCTGAACGGACATCGTGAACTCGCTTTCACAACTGATGGGTTGGCGGCGAACCGGTGGACAGTCAGCAGTTGAGTTTCAGTCGGGCAGCCGCCCGCAGGGTGCCGGCCGGCTCGGGCGAGGCGCAGGAGACGGTGCCCTTCTCGACATTGCCGAAGGTGATGAAGGTGCCGCCGGCGGAGGTGGATTTGATCCAGAAGCCGGTGCCCGGGCCGGAGCGGGCGCAGATGTACCGGGCCCATTCGCCGGTCACCTTGTGGAAACCGCGGTAACGGCCGTAGAAGCCGGGGATGCTGAAGGTCACGGGCTCGGTGAGGGGGGCGATCCGGGTGCTCGTCTTGGTGTCGGCCACCGCGAAGCCGACCTTGGCGCCGACATTGGCGAAGAGCGCCTTGAACTCGGCGGTCACCTCCGTGCTGCCGTTGACTTCCGTGTTCACGAGTGCGGCCTCGGTCAGCGTCGTGGTGTACTGGCCGGTGGTACCGGGGGTGACGTTGACCGCCGCGAACTCGGTGACGGTCGGCTCGACCCGGGCCGAGATGACGTCCTCCCAGTTGCGGTTCCCGTCCGGGTTGCAGACGGGGTTCGGCGGCGGGTCGGCCTGGGCGGGTGCGGCGCCGAGTCCGAGGCCGGTGACCGCGAACAGTGCGGCGAGGCCCGCGGTGAAGGCGGCGCGTCGGTTGCGCGAAGCCATGAGGGTGCTCCTCCGGTCGAATGGGATGCGAACGGGATCAGGGATTACTGACTCGTGCATGTCATTTTTGTGGGCACAGGCATCCTCACTCCCGGGACGGGGCGGGACGGCCGCTATGTCAGCTTCTGGGGCGTGTCCGACAAATGACCATCTGCCCAAGAGGCGTCGGCGGCCGTCTCGAACCCGGCCGCCGACTGGTCGCGAAGCTGATCAAGAGCGGGCAGGATCGGTGATGATGTGGCAGCGGGCGCGGCTTTCCAGTGGGATCACGGGGCGTAGAAACTCCATGATCTTGGAAGTCCGTTCCTGCTTCACGTCCGGACCGGCCGGCCCGCCACAGACAGTCACCAACCGGACGATCCGCAACCTTGCCGGAGCCTCGACCACACCCCAGAGGAAAAAAGGGGTGGGCGAAGCGATCGGACATCGGCGATTACCGCCGGCGGATCGAGGTCAGTTGTAGGGGTGCGGAACGTCGTAGTCCCAGCCGCACTCGACCTCGAGCCCGTTGTCCACCCGGCACTCCCGCACCTCGAATGGCTGAGCGGTGTCGAGATTATCGTGAGGCTGGGAGAAAGTCCGTGTCGTCTCGTTGAGATACCCAGAAGCGCCGAAAACGGTCGGCCCGCTTACTGTGCCGTCAATGAAACGCCAACGGAAGTAGACTCGTGCGCTGGCACCGTCCGAAACGGAGTCTCTGATCGTAACGGTCGCGACTGAGGTCCCGCCCGGGGCGCCGTAGTCGAAGCTTCCGTGTGCATATGCCCCTACGACGTCGGCCTGGGTGCCGGTTGCGGTCCAGTTCGTCGCCGCAGAGGCGGGACCGGCGCCGACCAACGTCCCCGCCAACGCAAGAGTTACGCCGGAGGTGGCGAGGACTGCTTTGCGCAAAGTTCTCGATATCACGTTTCACCTTCTTCTCGATCAATAAGGGGCGAGAATTTAACGCCCGGATGATGTTGACCTAACCATAATGATCGCAATCGTGATTGAATAGGTTGGAACAAGTCATGTTCCATGCATCGAGATTGGCGAGAAGAGCAGGTTTCGGATCGCGCGTCTGACGCCCCGTGCTGGAGGGTCCGCAGATGACATTTCAGGGCCATGTTGTTCGGGTGACATGGTTTATCGCATGATGCCGAGGGCGATCAGTGGTCACGGCTCCGGCAAAGTGGCGGATCGTCCGGTTGGCACCCCTGATGCGGCTCCCGATGCCGCTCCCGATGCACATCCTGCTGCAGCTCCCGCTGTAACTCCTGATGCCGCTCCTCCTCCCCAGCCATCGAGGTGGTGTCTGCGCTGGTAGAAATGCGTGTCCGGCTGCTGGGAAATGCCGACATCCCAGTCGTGAGGGGGTAGTAGCGCTCGTCGGCCCGAAAGCGGGACCTGCGGCGGCTGGGTTCGGGGTGCGCTCGGTGAGGGCCGCCCTGTTGCTGCGGCTCCTGCATTGAGGAGCAGCGAGGTCAGCGAGGCCGCCTTGACCAGTGCCCTTTCTGTGCCGGACCCCCTCGGATAGCGACGCAACCGGCCGGGCCGGACAACCAAGCGTCGCTTGCGACCTGTTGCCGGGACCGGGCTGACTGACCGCCGGACGTCTTCTACTTGCCGGGCAGGTACTCGGCGATCCGCGCGAACCGCGACCGACCGGCCACCAGCATCCCGGCCACCACAGCGGAGCCGAACACCACCGTGGAGTGCACGGCCGTGGGGAGCCCGGTCGAGGGGAGCAACACGGTGGCGGCCGCCGCCGAGGCCGTCGCGGCGGCGATCGCGAGGGCGAGGCGGACGGTCTCGGCGACGGAGGCGCGCCTGGTCGACACCGGGGTCACGCCCTCCAGTTCGGCTTCCGGCAGCAGTGCGGCGAGCCGTCCGGCGGCGAAGTTCTCTCCGATCAGCGCCAGCATGCGGGCCAGCTCGACCAGGCCGGTGTCGGGGTCGGCATCGATCCGGGCCAGCCGGACGCGCAGTGCGCCTGCGACCAGGGCGCAGTGCTCCCTGACCGAGGCCCGACGCGGTGAACGGCGGTGGATGGAGCGGGCGGTGCGGTGGAGCTCCAACAGGGCCCGCTCCAGGTTGCGACAGACTTGGTCTAGCCTCCGCAGCGATGACGCCCGCTCCGACGGCGCTTGAGCGCGGGCTTTGGCACACCCTTCGATGCCGGAGATAGCCAGGAGCGTGACGGCATAGTGGAATTCGGGCTGGTGGCGCCTCATCATCCGTCCGACCGCGACTGCCACCGCGGTGAGGTAGACGTAGGACAGGACGATGCCAAGGCCGTTCACGGGTGAGCTCGGGTCGAAGAGGGGACCGAGGCGATGGGCGCCTGCGTGCCCCATTCCGGTGGGCGGGCCGAGCCCGAGCCGGACGGCGATGTCTCCTGCTGTGCGTAAGAACTGCTCAAAAAACCGCACGGCGGCGAAGAGCAGGACAACAGAGAGGACCGTCCACCCGTAGGGGAAGGTCTTCAGGGTCTGCTGGGAGGCGCGGACAGCAGCCGGGGTAGCGTGCACAGCGGCCGGGTTGAGGTCGAGCCGGGCGCACGCTTCACGCAGGCTGTCCATCTGCCTGTCGACTGCCTGCCGGTTCGAGCGTCGGCGCCATCTGCGCAGCCGTACCCACCGGCGTACCGCTGCCGCCTGACCGCGTTCCCGTAGCCCGCCCAACCTGATCCTCCTCGGTTCGTGACGGGACGATGATGTCCGAGGCTCCGTGCCTGTACCGCCGAAACGGGAATCTCAGCCGGCTCCCACGTTGTTCGGGCGCCCCCGAGCCACCCTTCGAGAACCCGCCTCGCGCCGGTGCGGCACCTGCAGATGGAGGCGCTGCTGTCGACCGCCTCCTCGCCGCTGGACGGGCTGGTGGCGGACATGGACGCGGTGTTCGCCCGCCTCGCCCATGACGCGAGCGGGATCCAGGACATCGTGACGGAGATGACGCTGGCAGGCGCGGCGTGAGCGGGCGCGGGCGTGGGCGCGGGCGTGGGCGCGGGCGTGGGCGCGGGCGCAGGGCGGCGATGCCCGGCGCGGACGTACCGTTCCCCGCCTCCGACGTGATGGAGCAGGCTGGCCTGGTGGTGGAGCACCGCAACCCCACGACGGTGCCGTGGCCGCCTACGACTTCGCCCGCCGGTGCCAGCAGCGCTGCAGCACTCGCTCGCGGTGCTGTTCGCCCGCCGATGCCGCGGCGGTATGCAGGAAGTCCCCGCACTGGGACTGGGTGACGCGGGCGAGTAGCACCGGGCTCAGCAGGGCCAGGGAGATTCCCAGCACCACCCAGAGGGTGATCACCTTCCACGGGTTCCTGGTGGAGTATCCAGTCAGTGCGCGAATCACGGTTTCCTCCGGCAGTGGACACGAGCGTCCGCAAGATCGGTCTCGGCTCCGGGGGTTCCCGGCCGGGTTCCAGACCATCACCCGGGGTTGGCCGCGGACGTCCCTGCGACGGACGATCCGGGCCCCTGCTCCTAGGCCGGGCCCGGACCCGGGACTGTGGTCCTGCTCCAGGCCCCCGTGATCGGCCGTGGGGACCATGCCGGGGCGGGGTGGGCCGATGCCAGAATGGGGTCATCGGACCTGTTCAGAGCCTGTTCAGGGTCTGAACAGGGCCTGATCGGGCTCATCGGGGCTCATCGGTGAGGCGCGGCGCGGGCCGGGGCACGGAGGGGGAACGGACATGGGCGGTCATCAGCGCCCCGCGATGGACGCGGCACTCGGGGCGGACCCGGCACACCGGGCACACCCGGCGAGCGGGAGCCCGGGGCCCGACGGGGTGACGGACGCGCCGCCGGAGACCGACGACGCGCCGTGGACCCACACCGACGCGCTGGTGGCCGCCGGCGCCTGCACGCTCGACCTGCTCAACTACCTGCTCTTCAGCGAGATGGACGGGGTACACCGGGTGACCCCGCCGGGCCTGCTCCTCGTCGCGCTGTCGGCCCTGCCGCTGCTCGTCCGGCGCCGCCACCCGGTGCCGGCGCTCGCCGTGGTCCTGGCCGTCGAGGCCACGATCGACCTGTCCACACCGGCGAGCACCCACTTCGGCGCCGTCCTGATGGTCAGCCTGTACTCGGTCGCCCGGGCCCGCCCCGCCCCGGTGACGGCGGCCGCCGCGGCGGCGACGACGGTGCTGACCACGCTGAGCCAGAGCCACCTGCGCGTCCCCTCCTGGCAGGCGCTCGCCAGCACCTCCTGCTCCACTCTGCTCGTCGTCGGTGCCGGCCTCGCCGTGGCGCGCTGGCAGCGGGAGGTCGCGGCCCACCGCAAACTGCTGGCCGACCGCGCGGTGGCCGACGAACGCCGCCGCATCGCACGGGAGTTGCACGACATCGTGGCGCACCACATCACCACCATGCAGCTGATGGCCGGCGGCGCCCGGGCCAACCTCGCCCACCCGGAGGTGGTCCGGGACGCCCTGGTCACCCTGGAGTCCTCCGGGCGACTGGCCCTGCGGGAAATGCGCCAGCTCCTGAACGTCCTGCGGGCCGGCGACGAACCGGACACCGCCCCGCCCTCGCCCCAGCCCGGGGCCGAGGACCTCGGCCGGCTTGTGAACGAGTCCCAGGTGGCCGGCCTGCCGACCGACTTCGGCGTCCGCGGGCCCCACCGCCCGCTGCCGCCCGCCGTTGGCCTGACCGTGTTCCGGATCGTCCAGGAGGGCCTCACCAACGCCCGAAAGCACGCCGGGCCCGCCCGCGCGACCGTCACCCTGACGTACGGTCCGGACCGGGTCACCGTCGAGGTGCGCGACGACGGGGACACGGCGGGCACGGGCGGCGCCGCACCGCAGGAGGCGGTGCCGGCCGGCGGCCGGAGCGGGTACGGCCTGATCGGCATGCGCGAGCGCGTCGCCCTGCACGGCGGCACCCTGCGGACCGGACCACGTCCGGAGGGCGGCTTCGCTGTCCTGGCCGACCTGCCACTGGCCCCGGAGGAGACGGCCGACGCGGCCGTCCAAAACGGAACGGCGACGGCCCGGTGAGCTCGAACGACGGCCGCCCGGTGGGCGCGGTGGCACCGGGCATCCGGGTTCTCATCGCGGACGACCAGCCGCTGGTGCGGCGCGGCCTGTCCTTGATCCTCTCCCCCGACCCATCCTTCGAAGTGGTGGGCGAGGCCGAGAACGGGGAACAGGCCATCACCGCCGCCCGCCTGCTGCGCCCCGACGTCGTGGTGATGGACATCCGGATGCCCCGTTCCCGCCCAGTCCGACGTGTGCCGGCTACCGGTCGACCAGGGCACCGATCCGCCAGCCGCCCGGCCAGACCGGGCCGTCGCCGGGCCGGAGTCCGTTCGCGGCTGGCGGCGGTCTGACCTCTCCGACCCGGACGAGCAGAAGTGGATCCGGCCAGCGAGGTCCTTGCCCGGGTGCACGCCGCCGGCGGTGACCGGCGAATGATCGGGTCGACCAGCAGCAGCCGGCGCCGCTGCACGTCTCCCTCTCCAACGCCGCCGAACAGACCATCGCCCAGCTGTGCACCGACGAACTGGACGCCGTCGAGAATCTTGTCGAACGTCCGCGATCCTCCGGCCCCGGTCGGCGACTGCAGAAGGCAAGAGGCTGAACAGGACCTCGTCGTCCTCCTCCGAGCCAGCGATCAGCCACCTGGCCGTCAACCCGGCCGCGGCACGCTGATGAACATCCCGCCCCGAACCCACGGGCGCATCCTGCAGCTGCTCGCGGAGCGGAACCGTCTCGGCCAGGGGCCGCTGACGTGCCAGGAGATGGCTGCCTGCTTCGGCCTGGACCCGGTGGCCGCGAAGATCGAGGCGTTGCGGTCGAAGGCGAAGCGGCTGACGGTGCGAGGGTGGCTGGCCGAGCCGGCGCCCGGCCGGTTCACGCTCGCAAGGGCCGTGGCCGGGCAAGGCGGCGGGTCATGAGCTGCGCCGCCGACCAGTAGACCATCGCCTCCGCGCTGCTGGTGGACCGTTCGAAGTCCCGCACGAGGCGGCGGCTCGACCGGCTGGTGCGCTGGTACGCCGAGCGCCGCCGCAGCGAGTGGGCGCCGCTCGACCTCGGCCCCGATCCCGCCGACACCGTCAGTCGAGCCGCGCTGCTGCTCTCCGCCGCGCTGCTGGACGCGGCCACCGCCACGCGCGCTCCGCCGCGGACCCCGCGCCCGAGGTCCTGGTCGACAACACCTTGGCCACCGCCGCACCGTAGCAACGGCCGGCCCCTCACCCGCGGGTCTACGCATACGATCTGATAACTCTGAGTGAGCAGCTCGGTCACCCTATGGTGTCCCCATGCGCCGATCAAAACTCCTCTACTCGGCAGCCATCCTGCTTCTGGGCGCAGCATCGGTCGCTGTTGCGAGGACGGCTGAGGGTGATGCCGAGGAGACCCGCATGGCTCCGACGGTGCTGCTGAGCCGCGAGTACCACGAAAAGCACTTGAGGCCGGTCGCGGACGAGGTTCACCGGCTGGTCGACACGGGCCAGGTGCCCGGTGACGGTTTCGCTTCGATCGTGTTCCACGGTGACGAGCACTATCTTGACCTGTACTGGAAGGGTCCGGTCCCTGCCGTGATCACCGAGGCCGTGGACGCCTGGCGTGCACGTACCCGTGAACAGGCCCGTCAGGAGCCCGCCGGCCCGGTGAGTCCCGACTACGAGGTGCGCTACCGGTCCGCGGCCTACTCGCGTTCCGAGATGGACCGGGCCGTCGACAGGTTCGTCTCCGCCGTCGGCGAGGACCCATCGGAGTGGTCGTCCGTTTCGCCCGCCAACGACGGCAGCGGCCTCCTGCTCACCTACCGGCCGAGGACCACCCGGCGCATCGCGCCGGCCAACGCCCCGACCCGCGACTACGAAGCCCGGGCCGAACACTTCGCCGGTATCCCCGTTCACACCCGCACCGGCTCCCCCGAAACACCCACCCAGGGCAGCCGTACCAGTGACGCCCCGCCCTGGTACGCCGGAACCGACCTCACCCTTGCCGACAACTCCCACTGCTCCACCGGAATCCCCGGCTGGGTCAGCAACAAACGCGTCCTGCTGACCGCCGCGCACTGCCAGACCGGCGGGAACGTCTACAACGGGCAGCGCGTCGTCGGGGAGGTCACCGCCTACGACAGCGGCCTGGACGTCGCCGTCGTCACGACCGACAAGAGCACCGCGGCCCGCTTCTACAGCGGCTCCTGGAACAGCGGCGACTCCCGCCCGCTGTACGGACCGGCTCGCCTGGACCCGGGCCAGTCCGCCTGCTTCAGCGGTGCCGTGTCCGGCTTCCACTGCGAGCTGGAGGTCACCCGCGTCGGCGTCCACTCGCCGTCCGGGCGCACCGCCGCGACCGAGGTGAGGTCCCGCAGCGGGGGCATCGCCGTCGCCCAGGGCGACAGTGGGGGACCGGCCGTGGCCAACCCGCAGGGCGACTCCATGGCACCGGTCGGCGTCATCATCGCCGGAAACACCGACACCAAAATCCCGTGCAACGACACGTCAACCCCGACGACCTGCTTCTCCACCGGTTACTACACCCCGCTCGACCCGGTGGCGTCCAGGTTCGGCTTCTCCGCGCTGTGACCTCCGGAGACCTCACGGTGCGAAGGCGTCAAGTCGGGGACTGCGGACGGCTCGGTGTTCGACGGCGCACGGCCCTATTCTCGGCGGCATGCCCCGAACGGACGCGCTCTGGACGTCAAACGCATTTGTCGCCGTCGCTCCAGGTCTTGGTGGCGTTGCCCGGCAGAGCCTGCCAGTGGACGACGGAACACTGGAAGTTCTGCCGGGTCTCGTTGCCGACGACGTACTCGTAGGACGTCGGGTAGCGCATCCACCCTGCCTCGCACCCCTGGCTGCACCAGTAGTCGCCGATGTCCCCCAGACAGGCCACGCACCGCTGCCAGGAGACCAGTAGATGGTCCCGTTCTGAAACTGCGTCCGGCGGCCAACCCCGTCGGGGTTGACCAACTCCTGCGTGAGCGGGCAGCCGAGTGATCCTTCGGGGCCACCCATCGCGATGTACCGCTTCTCGATGTCGCCCACGACCTCAAACCCGCGGTCGCAGTACAGGGTGGCCTCTTCGTAGCAGCGGCGGCTGGCGGGGTTTCACCCAGGACGAAGCCATCCGCACCGCCATCGAAGGGTTGCTCGCCACGTGCGACTGACCGAGGAATTGTCAAATTCTGCGGATCGACCGGACAGTCCAATGGCTGGTCGATCAAGCGAGCGGCTTGCGGTAGCGGACATACTCGTTCTGTCTCCGGAACCCCACGCTCTCGTAAAGATCGTAGGACCGGTGGGGATTTGCTGTGCCCGTGTACAGCCTGGCCGTCGTTGCACCCTGCTCGCGAAGGCTTCGCAGCCCTTCCAGCAGCAGGATCCGGCCGATTCCGAGGCGTCGCTGGTCCGTTCGGACGCTCAGCTCTTCCACCTCGCCCACGGTGTGGTCGTGGCTGCGGATGGAGCAGAGAGCCACGCCGAGCATCTCCTGCCCCCACCAGGCAGCCCTCCAGCATGCCGGGTCGGCGGTGTCGACAAAGTCCTGGAAGGTCCATTTCTGAGTGAAACCGGTTTCCGCATACGAATCGACGACCGTCCTCCAGGCCTCGCGGTAGTGGCTGGTCCCGATCGGCCCCGTCCGTATCCCGGCCGGGAGTTCGCTGCCTCGTTCGGGCAACTGCCGCAGATTGCCCAGCTCCAGCTCGACCAGACTGAAGACACGTCGGTAGCCGGCTGCGAGCAGAAGCGCCGTGGCGTCCTGCTCGGAGACCATGGCGTTCGCACCGATCACTGCAGTCCGAGCCGTGCCGTGGTCTTCGATGAGCTGGCCGATCCGCTCTTCGGCCCAGCTCAGCATGGCTGACCCGATGCCCTGGTCGCGATGCTCGGGCAAGAGGTAACCGCGGTGCAGGTAAAGCCACGTATCGTCCCGCTCCTGCCACCACCGGATCGTCGAGTAGCCGACGACGCTCCCGTCGCGTACCACCAGGACCTGGTTCTTGGACGGCTCGTCCAGCTTGGCAGAGGCCTCGGCGATCTCGGCCGCTGTCGGGAGCCCTTCCACAACCGAACGGGTGTCGACCCGGTCCCGTTCGACACATCCCAGCCGCACCGCGGCCATGGGGCCGTGGTCCTCGTCGCCCCGATACGGCCGTAACCCGAAGCCGGCTGGGAGGTCCTGTCCTGGCGTGTCATCCGACATGATCGGATGATCTCGAACTTCGAGGCAGGTCCGCCACCCTGTTCATGATTCATGCTGCGGTCGTGTTCGGCCGTTCCACGAGGTAGCCGCGTTCGAAGTGGGCTCCGGCTCGGACGAGAGCGACGAGGTGGGGCGCATTCACGGCTCGCCAGCGGGTCTGGGCGGACCGATCTCCAGATCGGGACCGCCGATGCGGTACCACCTGGTCTCGCCCCACCGGGGCGGCCGCTCACCCAGCCCGGCCAGCAACGCGGTGAGCCGCGTCTGCCCGTCGATCACCAGGAACTCCGCCTTGGGCACCTTCTCGTACCTGCCGCGGGCCGGGCGGTCCTTCGGATCCGGCCGCCACAAGAACAGCGGCCCGACCTCGACCTTCGCTCGTGGGCCAGTGACTCGAAGGTCGCGCACCGCTTCAACGACACGGCGGACAGCAGCGAAGTGGTACCTGCCGCATCAGTTCCTGGCCCTACTCACGAAATGGGTGGGAGGTGAGCCAGCGCTGAAATTCACGATGGCGAAATTGGTAGGCATTGCCGGACAGTCGGATCAGCCCTGCATCGTAGGACCATGCAAGGAAGGCGTTGAGACGGAATGGCAGAGCGCGCCGCATGTAAAGGCGCAGGGACAAAAGAAATATGAAATATCGCCCGTACGCGCTCGTTGCCACGCTCATGACGAAGATGGTCAGTCCGAAAAGGGACCCCCAGAGGAGTCCGGCCGCGAATCCGTCGACGAGTCCGAACAGAGACCCGAAGGCAAGCCCGGCCAGCAGCGCAGACACGAACCCGACGGTGATCCTGTAGAGGATGTCCGACCGGAGGACGGCTCCCGGGCCGGCGACAGTGGCCGGTGGACCCTCAAGTTCGCCGAGGAGTGAGGACAGGAGCCCAAGCAGGACAACCATGAGTCCGACCACGATTCCGGTCGTGACTCCGACCTTGGCCTCAGCCGAGAGACCAACGATGACGCCGGTCACGATGCCGATCCCGATCGATGCGGCAAGCGCCCCCTTGCACGTGTCGACAATATTTTGACGAAACTCGGGGACTTCCAGGGCCGACCAATTCAGGCGGCGAGGCAGGTGCTCGTTTCCCCAGGCGACAAAGCCCGTGGTGGTACCCCAGAGGGCGAGGAGGAGAGTCTGGAACGGGAAGGGGGAGCCCTGCACGTACAGACCCCCGAGGAAAAGCGGCATCGGTACGAGAAGGAGAAACTCCCATTGGATCACGCGATCTTCAACGATGACCCACAGCTCGTGGATGTGGATCTCGGTACGCGGCTCGGCAAGTGGCTCCACCGCCGGTGTTTCCGATGTCGGATCGGGGCGTTGGAGGCTGCGGGCGATGCTGGTCAACCAACGGCGTGTGTCATCGGACGTGTACCGGCGCTTCGGCGGATGGAGAGCGAGAGTGGCGGGTATGAGGAGGTTCAGCAGGTGATCGTCCACGTCCTGAGGGGTAACCAGGGCTCGGAGTTCGATGGGATCGCCGGCGCGGCTGTAGACGGTCGCGGCCAGGGACAGCCGCCATGGCGTGGACAAGCTCTGGGCCAGGACGCCGGTGGGATCGGTGCGCAGGTGCTCCAGGAGGGTCTGCCACCGGGGAGTGCCGCCCGAGCGGTCGGCGAGGTAGCGGAGAGCTTCCTGCGGAGGGACGGGTTCGATGCTGATGCGGGCGGCGTCACGCAGCTGCACGGCGTCGACAAGGGCTTCGTAGTGGGTGGTGCGGCAGGTGAGCACCAGTGGTCCTGCGGTTCGGCCGCGGCCGTACGCGTTCAACGCGGCGAGGGCGGCGCGGGCGCGTGGGGGTTGTGGGTCGGATGAGGGTCGACCGCCGGCTTCGCGGACGGGCTGGCCGACAGTCCCGGTCAAGCCGGAGTCCATCTCGTCCAGGCCGTCCAGGATCGGCAGGACCAGGCCGTGCTCGACCAGCTGTGCCGCACGGTCCCGGGGCCAGTCCAGGTTCTGGACGAGATGGGCGATCAGGAAGGCTTCCAGCGGAATATCGGTGTCCCAGGCAGCCAGGGACATCCGCACGGGCACCGGGTCGGTGTCGCCGCGATGCTCGATGAGCCCCAGCAGCAATTCCAGGGCGAGGACGGTCTTGCCCGCTCCCGGTGCTCCCGTGACGACAAGACGTGCAGGGGTGGTGGCCTGGTAGTAGGCAGTTATGTCCGGCGCTCCTGCCGTGTGACTGTCGTCGAACATCTGACCGTGCGGGCCGGGGGCGCGGGCGCTGGGAACGGGTTGGTCATGAAGGGTGTAGCGCAGATTGATGCGCTGACGGTCTCCGCCGACCAGGCGCCGCCACTCCTCCGCCTCGGCCCGTTCCACCTGCCGGGCCAGCGTGGCGGCAGCGGACATCGCCTGGGCGGCAGAGTCGCCGGGCCGCCCCAGTGCCGCCCGAGCCAGCCTCAGTCCGGCGACTGCCACCACCAGTCCGGCGACCCCCACCACGAGCCCGGCCAGGGACGCGGTGTCCACGGCAGTCTGCCCCCGGCGCAGTTGGAGCACCACCCACACGCCGACAGCTGCCGTGGCCAGTGCACCGACCGATGCCAGCACGGCACGCACGCGACGCTCCCGCCGTCCCCCGCCCCCCAACACCATGTCCTGGAGCCTCCCCACTCCTACCGCACCAGGACCGTGAAGCAACCGAAATGTGACACGAGTACGCCGGGCACGTCTGCCCGCGCTGCGAGCGGGCCGTCCGGTCGATGTGAGCGCCGACTCCTGGGCGATCGGCTTGGTTCGGGTCGGCCTCGGTCAGGCGGGGGCCTGGGCGGTGAGGCCGCCGGGGCCAAGGCGTCGCCGGCCGCCTTGCGGGAAGACCTGGCCGGGCTCGGCCTCGGAGGAGGTCGGGGCGGAGAACGGCGAGCCGAGGCGCTCGGCCGGGAGCAGCCGTTCGGCGACGGGTTCGTCGGCGGCGGCGCTCGCATGTGAGAACGGCTGGACCAGCGGACGCCGGGGCGGATGGCCGTTTTGATCACTCATGGCCGACAGTCTGTCACCCCGGGCCTCGGCCGCGGACGGGACGTCGGTCCGGCCCGGACAGGAAACGTCACCGGCCGGTCCTGGCCGTCCATCCGGCCATGGAGTGTGCGGCGGCGACGCGGCGCAGCCAGGAGGCGAGGCGTGGACGGGTCTCCTGGCTGCCCGGGGCTATTGGTGGGTGCGGCGGTGGCGTCCTGTGGGGCGGGTAGGGTCGGTGAGCGGGGGCAGGTCGAGGGCGGCGGGGACGTCGACCAGGGCGGCGACGTCGCTCGTGAGCGTGCCGCAGGACGGGCAGGCACCCGGCGCGGCCAGCACCCCGGGCCCGGCCAGGATCTGGAACATCCGCAGCACCTTCGCGCACTCGGCACAGCCCAGCGGGCCGGCACCCAGCTCCGGGTGCACCCGCACCCCGTCGAACCCGCAATCATCACTCATGCCTTGGTCACCCCGTAGCAGCGGAAATCCACGGCCCTCTTCAAGAAGAAGCCGAGCTCAGCGGCTCCTTGCCCTCGATGAGCACGCTGCTGACCATCCGACTGACACCACCCCACCCACTCACAAGGCCACCGCCGGGGTCCCGCACGGCGGGTGTCGCCGTGAGCCGATCGGACGAAATCCGTGGACACCCGCCGCCGGGGTCCCGGCCGGAGACCCGGCGGGCTGAACACTGACTGCCGCCCGGAACCGGCGAGCGCGAGGGAACGAGGAGACCTGGTGAACCACGGAATGAGCGTGCTGCTCCGGGCGATTCCGCTGCTCATGGGCGCGGTGTCGGCCGCGCTCGGCGGCTACGTCCTCGCGCACTCCACCGGGCCGAGCGCCCGGGTCGCGGGCCTGACGCTGGTCTTCCTGGCCACCGTCTGTCTCTGCCTGTTCGCCGTCGCGGCGACCGTCGTGCGGCAACTGATCGGCCGTTTCGGCGCGTTGGACCGGATCGGCTACCCGGCGTTCGGCTTCGCGGTGGCCGGGGCCGCCGTCGGCTACGGGCTGGGCCTGCTGGCGGAGAGCCACCGGCCGGTGGCCGACTTCGTGGCCGGCAGCGTGGTCCTCGGCATCGGCCTGGTCTGCGTGTGCGTCTCGTCGGTGGCCGCGGTCGCCACCCGCTTCACGCTGATCGGGCAGAACGCCGTCCTGCCGGAGGGTTCCCCGCCGCTCTCGCCCGCGCCGTTCGGCCGGTCCGCGGCCCGGGCGCTGGTGGCGGTCCCAGTCCTTGCGGCCGCCGCCGCCTGGGCGTGGGCGATCGTCATGCTGGCCAACGGGGGCGGCGGGGACTCGGACGGGCGCTTCACGGCCGGGCACGTGGTGGTCGACCAGGCGATCGTCTGCACCGCCCTGATCGGGCTGGTGATCACCCTGCTGCGGCAGATCCGGAACACGTACACCCGGCGGGAGCGGGTCTGGTGGCTCGTCCCGGCCGCCGTGCTCGGCGCCATGGACATCACCGGGGGCCTGGTCGTCGTCGCCCTGGACCCCCGGCCCGGTCAACTGGCCACCGGGTACGTGCAGATCGGGCTGGGTCTGCTGTGCTGGACAGTGCTGAGCGCGGTGCTGCTGCTCGCCCTCGGCTGGCGCCGTGCCGCGCCGCCGGCCGGCCGCGCCCCGCTGGTCCCGGTCGGCACCACACTGCTGTGCCTGTTCATGTCGGCGTTCCTGTTCGAGTCGGCCGACCCGGACGTGACGGTCGCGGCCCGGGTCCTGGTCGGCCTCGGCGCCGTCTGCTTCTCGCTGTTCGCCGTGGTCTCCGTCCTGGAGGCCGGCGTCGCCGACCGGAACTGACCGGCCGCCCGGACACTCATCGGGCGCGGGACCGCGGGGCTGTCCCCGGCCGCCGACCACGTCCTGCAGCACCTGGTGGCCCCCGAGAGGCGCCGACGGCGTGCCCGGGCCGCGGGCCGACCCCACCACGGGGGTTGAGACTGGTAGGCGCGCATGTTGAGGTGTCGCGTATCCACCCATAAAGTCAGCGCTGCAACCACGATGAGTGATGGTCTCAGCGAGCAGCAACAGCCAGTTGGTCGGCAACCTTCCCGGCTGCGTGGCGAGAGTCTGCAGCCGGGAAGGTGATGACTACTCCGAGAGCAGCTTGATCAGCCGCTCGGTGATGGCGCGGGAAGCGCCGGTGAAGGCTCCACGGACGGCCTGCCCGATGAGCTGCAGGGCGATGCTGGTCCTGGCCTCAGTGGCTGGCGGGCGCGTAGCGTTGGGCATCTGGGTCCCCTCTCGAAGGCTGGATCCTGAGTGGCCCGTCGGTGTTGGTTGGACGCCTTTCCGGCGGGCCGCTTCAATGTCAGCACGCTGGGTAGCGGACTGTTCAAAGCCCGGAACCAAGCGCGACCAAGTGGGACTTCCCGGGATTTGGCCCGACGTTCGTTAAGGGGGAGCCGTGCCGAATCGGCGACGCACTATCGATCGCTCACACCCGCTGGGCAGGTTCGCCATTCAGCTTTCCGAACTGCAGGAGAGCGCCATAGCGCGAGCAGGAGGCAGCCAAGCGGCTCGGGAGATCAGCATCGACAGGGTGGCCAGCGGCAAGTGGGTAACGAGTCGGACGGCGATCTACGCCTCGCTCAACGGGACTCGATTGGCGTCGATGAACACGCTGTGCGCGATGGTGTCCGCATGGCACCCGCGGGGAGAGAAAGGCATCACTGAGTGGCAAAAGCTACGACGCGACGTCGAGGAACAGTTGGCCGCTTTGCGGGGCGGTAGGCCCGCGAGGGCTGTGGATGTTGAGGTCACGCCTGCAGTGCAGCAGCCAGAGCCCGTTCGGGTACCTGACGAGGAAGCATTGGCCGAGCTGCGAGTCTTGCTGGCCGATAGGCTGGCCCAGGTTCGACAGACCAAGACGCAGCTTGCGGCGCGCTCTGGTCTGGGGCGAACCACCGTACATGAGGCATTCGCCCGAGGCAGGCCGGCGCCATCTGCGGCGACGGTTGCCGCGCTCGCCCGGGCGCTATCCCTCGATGCAGCCCACCTCCTTGAGTTGCATCGGCAAGCTGTCGGTTAAGTCCATTGGTGTTCGCCTCAGTTCAGGTGAACCTTCCTGAACATCGGCGTCGTGACTCGAACGCGATCTTCGAGCCTTCGGGAATGGCGGTTGCCTTGTCACCGCGTGTGGTCTCCGAGCGCGTATCGGTTCCAAGTTCCGCCGGCTTCAGTGACGAGCCGGGTGGCGGCCTCGGCGGCGGGCGGATCGGTCAGCGTCGGGCGTCTTTGGGAGCCAGCAGGCTTGTCACCTCGGAGATGGCCTCCGCCGAGGGCTTGAATGCTGCCTCGCCTGAACGAGCTTGAGCACGACCTCCTCGACCGGCGTCAGCGCGCTGAAGCCGAAGGCTGGATCGGTGAGATCGAAGGTATCGACCTCACCCTCACCTTCCTGCGCGGCAAGAGAGACGAAGCCAGCCGCCGCAGCCGCCGGCCCGTCGTCGACCTCGGCCTTCCCCGGCCCCGACCGTCCCTGCCACCGGAGTACTCACTTCCATGAACCCTGCCATACGAGTCAGCTCTCGTGTGTCCATCCCCCCGTTGGAGGCCCGTCCGCCAGCGGCGGGGAGCGGCTGATGTCTCACGGAATCGGCTACGGCTTGGTCAACTAGTGGCGGCGATCGCGCTCGGCGCGGTGCGCTGGTCGCGGCGCTCCAGGCAGTGCGGGAGGAGGTGAGGGAGCGGATCCCGAAAGAATTCCGGGTCCACCTGCAACCTCCACACCCCCCGCACGTCTGATGAGTGAGCGGCCGGAAGCCGGACCCGGCCGCGCATCACTCGGTCACCAAAAGGGGGAATTCGCATGCGCAAGAACAGCCGTGTCCTGAACCAGGCCCGTCGCCTCGCCCCGACGGTCGCGCTCACCGCGGCACTGGTCGCGGGCGGCGCCGCGACGGCCGCCCCGGCCTTCGCCGACACCGGCTCCCACCCCGTCTCCGGCGTCGGCGTATTCGGCAATGAGGTCGCGTCGGGCAAGGGGGCGCCCACCGCGAACCGGTGAGCAACCCGGGACGGACCGCCGGTCGGCGCCGGTGCCGTGGCCTTCGCCCCGGCCCGGCGCCGTCCCCGGTCGACCGCCCTTCCGTTCACGGCCCGTCCGGCGCTCCGGACGGGCCGTGAACGTTCAGCGCCGCCCAAAGAACGGGCAGGGCGAGGTGGTCGCGCAGGGTGGGGCCGGCGGGGGCGGCGCGGCCCACCGTCCCGGGCCGGTGCGGCAGGCGGCGGGCCGGCGGGCGTCAGGCCGGCGGGGGCGGGACGGTGACCGGGGAGGAGGCACCGGGGAGGAGGAGGCGGGGCGTGCCGGTGCCGTCGGCGGGGGTGGCCCAGACGTCGGGGGCCTGGCCCGCCCGGGCCGGGAGGGCGTAGGCGAGGGTGGCGTCGTCGAGCCAGGCGGCCTGGTCGTCGACACTGCGGGTCTCGGCCAGCGGGTGTTCGTGGAGGTCGGCCAGGTCGAGGACGTGGAGGCGCCAGGGCGCGGCGGGATCGGCGGAGACCTTCTTCTTGAAGGCGATCCGGGTGCCGTCCGGGGAGAGCGAGGGGCATTCCACGTTCTCCCGCAGGGTGCGGGCCGACCAGGCCTTGAGGTCGCCCTCGACGAGGTGGGTGCGGCCGGCGGTGGAGACGGTGGCGTAGAAGCGGTTGTCGTCGGCGGCGAAGTTGACGCCCCAGTAGTTGACGTCGGCGGCGTGGTAGCGGGTGCCGCCGATCGTCAGCGGGATCTCCTCGACGGACTTGATCAGGTAGCCGGTGCGCAGGTCGAGGATCGAGGTGCGGGTGGAGAAGCGGTCCGCCGCGTAGGAGTCGCCGACGGCGAAGGTGGTCCAGGAGAGCACCTGGCCGGAGGGCGAGACCCGGGCCCGGTTGGGGATCCCGGGGACGATCACCGACCGGAGCTCGGTGAACCGCCGGTCGTAGACCACGGCCTGGGTCCGGGCGGGGGTGCCCGGCATGGCGCGCAGGCACAGGGCGCGGTCCCCCGCGGCGTAGAAGCGGGCGCAGGACGGGCCGCCGGGCTCGCCGCCCGGGCTGCGGGCGACGCGGCCGGTGGCGGTGTCGCGGTAGTAGAGACCGGGCTGGTCGAGCGTGAACGAGACGTCCGCGGCGACGGGTTGCGGTCCGCCGTCCCGTTGGCGGGCGTGCACCACGTAGCCGAGGGAGCCGCCCAGGAGGACGAGGGCGGCGAGGACCAGCAGGACCGTTCGCGACTTCATCGGCGCGCCTTCCTTCCCGGGAGGATCCGCCAGGCGGCGGTGAGCGCGGCGGCCAGGGCGAGGGCGGCCGCGACGAGGGCCGGGCGCGGCCCCCACCACGTCCAGGCCGCGCCGAACCCGGCCGCGCCGACCAGACGGGCCAGGGCCTGTCCGGTCTGCAGGACGGCGAGGCCGCTCGCCCGGCCGGCGGCCGGGAGCGCGGGCGCGGCCAGCGCCATCAGCACGCCGTCGGTGGCGGCGTAGAAGACGCCGAGGAGGACCAGGACCAGCACGGCGGTCGGCAGGCCCGACGGGACCAGGAGCGTCAGGTAGGCGGCGAGCAGCGCGCCGTGGCCGAGCAGGAACGGGATCCGCCGTCCGGCGCGGTCCGCGATCCGCCCGGCGGGGACGGCCAGCAGCAGGTAGCAGGCCGCCGCGCCGAGCGGCAGCAGGGGGAAGAGCGCGGCCGACAGGTCGAGGCCGCGCTGGAGCAGGAGGTAGAGGAAGGAGTCGCCGACGGTCGCGGCGCCCAGCAGCGCGGCGGCCGCGACCACCCGCCGGAAGGCGGGGTCGGCAGTCGACCGGGCCGCCGTGCCGGCCGGGCCGGGTGCGGCGTTCGGCCCCGCGGCCGGGGCAGCGGACCCGTCAGCGGTCGGGGCAGCGGACGGGAACGCGGACGGGACCGGGCGGGTCGATGCGGCCCGCGGCGGCGGTGCCGACGGGTCGGCCGGGACGAAGAGGCCCAGCACCACGACACCGAGCAGGCCGGTGGCGAAGCTGACCACGAACACCGCGTCGTACGCGTCCGCGGTCGCCCACAGCACCACGAAGGCGACCAGCGGGCCGAGCAGCGCCCCGGTCGTGTCCATCGCCCGGTGCACGCCGAACGCCCGGCCGAGGGTCTCCGGCGGTGCGCTGAGCGTGATCATCGCGTCCCGGGGTGCGGTGCGCACGCCCTTGCCGAGCCGATCCGCGGCCAGCGCGGCGGCGATCCCGCCGGCGGCCCCGCCGGCCATCAGCAGGCCCAGCCGGGAGAGCGCCGACAGCAGGTAGCCCGCCCCCGCGACGGTCCGGTGCCGGCCGGCGCCGCGATCGGCGAGCCGCCCGCCGAGGAGCCGGACCAGTGCCGTGGCTCCGTTGAACAGTCCGTCGAGGAAGCCGAACTGGAGGGGTGAGAGGCCGAGGCCCAGGACCAGGTAGAGCGGCAGCACGGCGGTGACCATCTCCGAGGAGACGTCCGTGACCAGGCTGACCGCGCCGAGCGCGACGACCGTGCCCGGGACGCGCCGCCCCACCCCGGTGGGGCGGGGCGGCGCGTCCGGACGACGGCCCGTGGTGGCCAGGTACATCATCAGTGGCAGCTGTAGGTCGGGCTGGTGTCCTTGGCCTTGCCGTCCGTCCCGACGAAGCTCCAGCCGTACCCGGAGTCGGTGAAGTCCAGCTTCAGCACGCCGTAGTCGCCGCTGATCCGCTTCTGGCTGTTCGGCTGGACCTGCTCGATCGGGTACGGCTCGGCGCCGCCCATCCCGCCGACGATCTCGACGATCCCGTCGGCGGTGGCCTTCCCGTCCGGGTCCTGCGGGGCGAACCGCTCGTAGTGGTGGTCGTGCCCGTTGAGCACCAGGTCCGCCCGGGCGTCGTAGAGGATCCGCCACACCGGCCGGGAGACCGGGTCGTTGCCGTGCCCGCCGGAGGAGTACAGCGGGTGGTGCCAGTAGGCGGCGACGCACTTGCGGGTGTTGGCCGCGAGGTCGGCCTTGAGCCAGTCGATCTGGGCGCTCTGGTCGAAGGCGTTGGAGTCGAGGGCGACGAAGTGCCAGTTCCCCTCGTCGAAGCTGTACCAGCTCTTGTTCTGCGGGTAGGCGATGCTGCCGAAGTACGCCTTGTACCCGGAGAGCGAGCCGGCCGGGTCGTAGGTCTCGTGGTTGCCGGGGACGGGGTGGGTCTTCGCCTTGAACGCGCCCCAGCTCTTGTCGTAGTAGGCGCGGAAGTCCGACAGCCGGGCGTCGTCGTACTGGTTGTCACCCATCGTCAGGTAGAACTTCGGGTCGATCCTCTGGGCGAGGGCGGCGGTCTTCGGGTGCGCGCAGGCGCTGTCCGAGGCGGTGCACTGCGCCGCGATGTCACCGGCCGCGACGACGGTGAACGCCCCGCCCGGGGCGGTCCCGGTCGGCGACGGCGTGGCGGTCGGCGAGGGCGTGGCGGTCGGCGAGGGCGTGGTGTCCGTGACCCCGTAGACCTCCATCTCGAACAGCGAGTACCCGTAGGACGTGCCGCGGGCCGTGCCGTACATCCGGACGTACCGGCCCTTGCCGGTCAGCCCGGTCCAGTCGTCCGTGCCGCCGTTGCCGGCCTTCTCCTCGGCGACGGTGGTCCAGGTCGCCCCGTCCGCCGACACCTCCAGCCGGTACGCCTTCGCGTACGCGGCCTCCCAGGAGAGCTTGATCCGCGAGACGGTGGCGTTCGCCCCGAGGTCGACCCGCAGCCACTGCGGGTCCTTCCCCTCCGCGCTCGCCCACCGGGTACCGGTGTCCCCGTCGAACGCCTTGCCCGCCGCGTAGGACGAGCCCTCCGTGGACGAGGCCGTGGCGGCTTTGCCCCGCGAGAGCAGCGGATCGGCCGCCGCTCCCGCCCGCTCGGACCAGCCGAGCAACAGTCCGCCGACCAGCACGAGCACCGCGGCGAACACTCCGATGTGAACAGGCCTTACCGAGACTTGGGGACGCATCCCTGAACTCCCTGACCTAGAACGACGGCGAGAGCTGGACTCCGGCGGGGCCCGCACGTGATCCCCGCCGGTCGAGCGGTGGTTCCCTCACCACCGCGGCGGCCGGGTCAGAGCTCTCGCTGAGCGCGTCACGCCCCGATCGAGGGGGCGCCGCGCCAAGCCGCCGCCGAGAGCCTAGTGAAAAGTAAAGTTTCCTGACAATAGTCCGGGCGTACCGAAATCCCGCGCGGATCGACGGGCGCCGGCCTACGGGCGTCCTGGAGCGGCGACCCGAAAAATACCCCCAGGGGTACAGTGGAGACAGAAGGACGACGCGCGGACCGCGCACCAGGAACGGAGCACGACATGGACTACGGGCTCTCCACCACCCTCGATAGCGGCCCTTGACCTGCTTGAACGCGGATGAGGTGGCATCGGTGGGGGTCTCGCGTCAGGACCCACGGCAGGCGCTGCGTCAGGGCCCGTGGCAGGCCGGCCAGGGGCCGGTCTCCTCGCCCGTTACCGGTTCCGTCGGCCGGAGGTTGGGCCGCTCATGACGAACCTCCACCACTCCCCCCGCCCGGGCGCCCCCAGCCTCGACAGCGACATCGGCCCGGCGGGCTTCGCCATCGAACAGGGATCGGGTGGCGTTCAGGGCGGCGGCGAGCTGGTGCAGCGCCTGGGGCAGCTGTTCGAGCAGCCCGGCCAGGGCGCCGACGGTGCGGTGGATGTCGGTGGGATACGGCAACGCGCCGGCCACTGGCGGTGGCGGCGTTGAGCCGGCGGATCTCGTCGGCTGCCGCGGCCGCGATCTGCCGCGGCGTGCGCTCCTCGGTCACGCTGGCCTCCCTTCGACGGGGCACCCGGGCAAGCGCGCTCAGGCGTGGGCCGCCACGGCACCCGGGCGTTTGCGTGGTGGCCGGGCCGCCGGTCCCGCATCGGCGTCAGGCGCGAGCGGACACGGCTCGGCGGTGGCGGAGGCGCTCATCGCCGTGCGCAGCTGTTCGGCTGCCTGCGGTGCCTGGGTGCAGTGGACGACGATGCGGGCATAGGGGGCGGGTGGTCGCAGGTCGATGCTCACGACGGTGTCGGCGAACGGGCGTAGGGCAAGGAGGTCCCGTCCGTGGGGGTGGCGCCAGGTGCCGAGGCAGAGCCGGCCGGGGATCTGCACTCCCGTAGCCCCCGTTACCGACCAGGACGACGAGCAGGACACCGGCAAGGTCCCCGGCCGCAGGATGTCGCTGCCCGGGGACCCGGAGGACATGCTCATCGACGAGGCATGCCGGGAGCTTCGCCTGCCCGCGTTCCGCGAGCGGTTCATCGACCTGGCCTCGACCGCCCGGCGCGAGCAGGCCACCTACAAGCAGTTCCTGCTGGACATGCTGCAGGTCGAACTCGCCGACCGGGACCTCCGCCGCCAGCAGCGGCTGCTGCGGCTGGCCCGCTTCCCGCGGCCCAAGCGGTTGGAGGACTTCGACTTCGCGAAGAACCCGAACGTCGCCCCGGAGGTCGTGGCGGACCTGAAGTCCCCGACCTGGGTTCGCGAGGGGCGGCCGCTGGTGCTGATCGGCGACTCCGGCACCGGCAAGTCCCACCTGCTGATCGGCATCGGCACCGCGATCGCCGAGACCGGCCTGTCGGTGCGCTACACCACCACCAGCGCGCTGGTGAACGAGCTCGCCGAGGCCGACGCGAGCCGTCGGCTGTCCTCGGTGATCGCCCGCTACAGCAAGATCGATCTTTTGTACCTGGACGAGTTCGGCTACCTGAACCTGGACCGCAAGGGCGCCAAACTGCTGTTCCAGATCTTCACCGAACGCGAGGAGCGAAAGGCCACCGCGGTCGCGACGAACTCCCCGTTCACCAAAGCGCACATGTTCCGGCGAACCCGTGCGAGGCGATGGCTGAACAGCACAGGTTCAATCCTGATGAGCGGGACACCGAGGTGGACGTATCCTG
>NZ_JBHXEM010000030.1:0-2145 GCF_042724755.1 Kitasatospora sp. NPDC127067
CGGCGCACGCGATCGCCCCGGCCCGGCCCGGCCGCCGTGGCGGAATCCCATGGACCCGCTGTGCGGTGACCCAGGCTCAGTTCCCGTTCGCGAGGGTGTCACCGCGGACCAGGCCGGATTCGGCCGGCACGTCGGCCGGATCGGAGCCCTCGTGCAGGATCCGGTTGCTCTCGTCGACGAAGACCACCCGGGGTTCGAGCTTGCCGAGTTCGTCCTGGTGCACCTGCGCGTAGGCGATGATGATCACAAGGTCGCCGACGCCGATGAGCCGGGCGGCGGCGCCGTTGATGCCGATCACACCGCTGCCGCGCGGCCCCTCGATCACATAGGTGGACAGCCGCTGCCCGTTGTTGATGTCGACGATGTCGACCTTCTCGCCGGCCACCAGGTCGGCGGCCTCCATCAGGTCGGCGCAGATGGTGAGCGAGCCGACGTAGTGCAGGTCGGCCTGGGTCACCGTGGCCCGGTGGATCTTCGACCGCATCAGGGTGCGATACATGACTGCTCCTTCTTTGACAGGGTGTACTGGCACCGTGACGCCCTCGGCGAACACGGGAGACCTCTCCGCGGTTCCGGCTGACGCTCCGTCACGATCAGGGCTCCGCGGCGGGAAGTGCGGTGGTCAGGGGTCACAGATGCGGGTTGACGCGTTCGCGGCGTGATGTGACCATCGAACGGGTTCACGCCCGGGGACACCGTGGCCGGCGGGACTCGTTGGGGAGGTTCTGCTCGCGTCGGGGGAATCGTCCTCGGCACTGTGACCTGTCCGCGCGCTGCCACCGGGATCGCCGTCGAGTCCGGTTCGAGCAGGCCGTGACGTGGTGCCGATCGGACACCCGTCGACGGCGGGGAGGCGCCTTCGCGCGCGGTCAGCGAGCTATATCTGCACAAGGGGGAAAAATGATCGCTGCCTTGACGGATCCTCGACAACTCGGTGAGTCCGAGCACCGCGTGCTCGATGCGTACCGCGCCAGAATGAGCGACGCGGACGTCATGCTGGACGTTCCGGCGGGCCACGACCGCTCGCTCACCGGACTGCTGGTCGCCGGTCACGCGCTCGAACAGGGACGCAGCGTGGCCTACTTGACCGACGACAGCGACCGGGTGCTCTCGCACGCGAGCGTGCTGCCGGAGCTGCCGGCGGTGCGCCGGCTGCACGGGCAGAGCTCGCTGAGCGACATCGTCGCCTACTACAACGCGCAGGCGCTGGGCGTCATGGACTTCGCCACCTACTTCAACACGAGCCCCAAGGTCGAGCTGGCCGAGGTGGTGGTGTTCGACGACTGGCACACGGCCTGCGAGATGGTCGGAAGCCTGTTCACGCTGCGGGTGGACCGCCGGCTGCAGCGCCGGGCCTACGACGGCATCTGCGACCTCGCGCTGTCGCTCGGGGACGAGAGCTACGCCACGGTGGCGCGGATGCGGCACGAGGGCGCCGACAGCCTGCTCTCGCCGCGGCAGCTCGACCTGGCGGACTGGGCACGGATCGCCGACCGGGCCGCCGAGGTGCTCACCCCGGAACTGTGCACGGAGGACGACAGGTTCACCTGGCCGCGGCTGCAGCCCTGGCTGCACCAGTGCCGGGTGCTGATCGCGCCCGCCGGTGTCGAGATCCGTCCCCCGCACCAGCTCATCCGGACGCTGCCCGGCTACCGCCACGCCGACCAGCGGGTCTTCCTCACCCGGCAACCGGTCGAGTCGGCGGTCGAGCCCGCGAAGGTCGGACGGGACCTGCAACTGCCGGACACCGACCGGCTCACGCTCTCGCCGAACATGCGGGCCGCCGTGGCGTACCTGCGGGGGAACTACGCGGACAGCGGTCTGACACTCGGTCGTGTCGCGCGCAGTGCGTACATGAGCCAATATCACTTCTCCCGCCGCTTCAAGCAGGAGACCGGCTGGCGGTTCATCGACTTCGTCACCGCGCTGCGGCTGACCGAGGCCGGACACCTGCTGCGCAACACCACCATGTCGATCACCGATGTCTCCCGTACGGTCGGCTATCAGGAACTGAGTCACTTCCAGCGCACGTTCAAGAAGTGGTTGGGCACCTCCGCGTGGGGGGGCCGGGGGGGGGGGCCGGGGGGCCCCCCCCCCCCGGGGGGATTACAAAAAAAAAAGCCCCCCCACCACCAAGAAAAAGGG
>NZ_JBHXEM010000030.1:2155-77389 GCF_042724755.1 Kitasatospora sp. NPDC127067
CGTATATCAGTAACTTACTCCCTCCCCGCGCCCTTCAAGGTTGGGGGGGGCCCCCCCGGGGTGGGGCCCGGGGGGGGGGCCCGGGCCCCCCGACCGCACGGTCAGTGCTGGCAGCACTGGCGCATGCTCCACTCCGGACGGTGCCAGTAGTGAGCGGGGTCCTGCGAGGCCGACGGCGCGGCCGGGCGAACGGTCACGACGGCCGCCCCGGCCGCCCCGGCCGCCTCCGCCGCCTTGGCCGCCTTGGCCGGCCGGAACGGCGCGAGGATCTCCGGCACCGTGCGGGTGACACCGGCCACCATGACCGACCGCACCGCGGCCGCGGCGCGGATGTCGGTCAGCGGGTCGCCTTCGACCATGACCAGGTCGGCGATCCTCCCCGGCGCCACCGCGCCCAGCTGGTCGCCGTAGCCCAGCGCCCTGGCGGCGTTGCCGGTCGCGGTCATCAGCGCCTCGCGCGGGGTGAACCCGTACTTCACCAGCACGCGCAGGTTCTGGTGCGCGCTGACGCCGATGTCGTCCAGCGGCGCGTCGGTGCCGAAGACGACCAGGCCGCCGCCGCGGTGCACCCGCAGCAGCGCGTCCACCATGCCCTTGGTGATCCGCTGGTCGAGCTCGCTCTCCGGACCCGGCTGCGCGGCGCCGTCGGCCTTGGCCACCAGGCGCCGGTAGTCCCAGTCCGGGAACAGCACCTTGGTGCGCTCGTCCTCCACCAGCGACCGGTCGCCGGCGTACAGCTCGCTGGCGAAGATCATGGTCGACGACACCCACATGCCGCTGGCCACGAGCAGGTCCACCGCGTCCTGCGACATGCGGAAACCGGCGTAGCTCAGCGTGCGCGAGTAGTTCAGCCGGTGGCCGCCACCGGGGTGCTCCATGCCGTCCAGGCCGGTGTGCGCCGCCGGGTACAGATAGTGCGAGGTGACCGGCACGCCCATCGCGTGCGCCCTGGCCACGATGCGCTGCTCGAAGGCCACCGGCATCCGCATGTACGACTTGATCTGGTCGTAGTCCAGCCCTTCGGCGCGGTCCAGTTCCCGCTCCAGCTGCTGGGCGGTGTGGACCGGCCGCATGCAGTTGTAGAAGGCCCGACTGCCGTCCAGCGCCTGTCCCGAGCCGAGGTAGCGGGGGCCGACCCTGGTGCCGGCCTCCATCGCCTCCCGGTTCTCCACCATCTGGTACGCGAGGTCGCCGGGCGACTTGCTCGTGGTCACGCCGTAGGACAGCCACAGCCGCCCCTGCCGGTCGCCCCACTGCTTGCCGCGCATGTTCCAGTGGTTGTGGGTGTCGATCAGGCCGGGCATCACCGTCAGCCCGGAGGCGTCCACGATCCGCGCGCCGCTGGGCACGCCGCCGCCCCTGGGCAGCACCGCCTCGATCGTCGCGCCGCGCACGACGATGTCGACGTCGCGGCGCAGCTGCTCGCAGGTGCCGTCCCAGAGCGCGCCCGCGCGCACGACCGTGGGCTCGCTGACCCGTACCGGACGGTAGGTGAGGTCGGCGGTGATCGTGCGGGCCGCGCCGCCGTCGGGCCCGACGGTGCGCAGCACGCCGTTGCACAGGTAGACGACGGTGCCGTCCGCGCTGATCGACAGCGAGTCGGTGACCTCGTCGGTCAGCTGCTGCGGCTCGCCGGTGATGGTGCCGTCGGCGGCCACCGGGACCCGCCAGGCGAGGCTCTCCGCGCCGAACACCAGGTGCCGGCCGTCGGAGGTCCACAGCGGGCCGTCGTTGTCGCGGGTGCTGATCGACCGGTCCGGCGCGATCTCCTGGTACCGGACCTTGTTGTCGGCCAGGTCCACGGTCAGCACCTGGTTGTTGCCGTTCGAGGTGCGCTTGGAGTACGGCATCAGCGCGGCCAGCGCGATCCTGCCGCCGTCCGGCGACCAGGTCGGCCGGCCCGGCTGGTAGAGCGCGGGCAGCACCTGGCGCACCGAGCGGTCGGCGACGTCGAACACCCAGGTCTGACCGGACTCGTCCTGGTAGGCGATCTTCGCGCCGTCCGGGGAGAACCGCGGCGCGAGCTGGCCGCCGGGCAGATCGGTGAGCCGGTCGGAGCGCCCGGTCGCCAGGTCCAGCCGCCACAGGTTGGCGGTGCCGGCGCGGTCGCTGACGTAGACCAGGGACCTGCCGTCGGGCGCGAAGTCCGGATCGGCCGCGAAGAATCCGTCGTCCACGACCTTGCGGGGCCTGCCGCCGATCGGCAGCAGCCACAGCGCGTTCAGCGCGCGGAACGCCACCTGCTTGCCGTCCCGCGACACCGCGGGGTCGGCCATGCCCTTCGCCCGGCGCGACGCGTCCGACACGAGGTTCCGCCGCTTGCGCTGGTAGTTCCGCGCCGAGTACGGCAGTTCGGCGGTGAACGGGATCTCCCGCACGGCCCCGGAGAGCGAGCGGCGGCGCAGCCGGCCGCCGGAGCTGTAGACGAACTCCTGCGCCGACGTCCACGACACCGGCAGCGGCGGCAGGTCCTCGCCGGTCACGATCGCCTTGGCCCCGAGCATCACCGTGGTCCCGGTGCCGCCCACGCTCAGGTAGCTGACCTGGCCGTCCGGTGCGTAGACCGGCGAGTACACCATGGCGTCACCGGGTACGCCGGGCAGTTGCCTGCGCAGGCCCGAACCCAGGTCCAACTCCTCGATGGCGCCGTCACCGACGACGTAGGCCAGCTTCGTGCCGTCCGGGGACCACACCGGGGCGGCGTGCACCTCGTCGGCGTCGGTGACGGCGCGCTGCTGCCCGCTCGCGAGGTCCAGCACCCAGATCCGGCTGACGTGGTCGCGGTCGGAGGCGAACGCCACCTGCTTGCCGTCGGGCGAGAAGCGCGGCTCCAGGTCGAAGCCCCAGCCGGTGGTGAGCCGGGTGAGCCCGGTGCCGTCGGCGTTGATCATCCACACGTCGTAGGCGGTGTCGAGGAAGGACTGGAACACGATCCGGCGCCCGTCGGGCGACCAGTGCGGCCGGGTCGCGTCGTGCTCCTCCGGCGTGATCCGCTGGGCCCGGCCGCCCGCGGCCGGCAGCAGCCAGATGCCGCCGGCGATGTCCACCGCGAGCCGGCGGCCGTCGGGGGACACCGCGACCCCGACGTTGGCGCTGTCCCGCACGGTCACGCTGCTCTCACCGGGACGGCCGGTCGGCTGCGGCGTCTCCGCGGACGCGGGCACCGCGCCGGCGGTCAGCCACAGCGCGCCCGCGCCCGCGACGACCGCGCCGCCGCGCAGCACCTGCCGGCGGGAGAGCCTCTCGGATGGTGACGTGTGTTCCATGGTCTTCCTCGTTACTTTCTGCGCGCGGTGGTGTACCGGGGGGTGCCCCAGTGGTCCACGCCGTAGCTGATGCCGGTGAAGGCGTCCTGTTCCCGCAGCAGGGACATGACCACGTCGGCCTGCTCGTCGTCGTGCTCGATCGCGACACCGCCGCCGGAACGCAGCAGCCGGGTGGCGGCCGCCACCACCGCGCGGATCACGACCAGTCCGTCCTGGCCGCCGAACAGCGCGGGCCACGGCTGGTGCTCCTGCCATTCCGGCGGCAGCACGACGCCGTCCACCACGAACGGCGGATTGGCCAGCAGCAGGTCCACCGTGCCGTCCAGGTCGGCGAACATCGCGGTGTCGGTGACATTGCCGGCGTGCAGGATGATCGGGGTGTCGCCGAGTTCCGCCTGCCGCGCGGCGTTGCGGCGCGCCCAGGTCAGGGCCACCGGGTCGAGCTCGATGGCGTGCACGGTCGCGTCCGGCCGGGCGTGCGCGACCGCCAGGGCGATCGCCGCCGACCCGGTGCACAGGTCCACCGCGAGCGGCTTGGACACCCCGCTCACCACGTCCAGCCCCCAGGCCAGCAGCGGCTCGGTGTGCTTGCGGGGCACGAAGACGCCCGGACCCACCGCGACCTCGACACCGCCGAGCACGGCACGGCCGGTCAGGTACTCCACCGGCGTGCGGTCGGCCCGGCGGGCGACCAGCTCCCGCAGCCGGGCCAGATCCTCCCGGCCGAGCGTGGCGTCGAGGGGCAGCCGCTCCACGGCGCGGCCCAGCACGTACTCGGCCAGCTTCTCGGCGTCCCCGCGCGGCTGCCAGGCGCCGGCCTCGGCGAGGGTCTTCTCGGCGTCCGTCAGGAACGCACCCAGCGTCGGTTCACCAGTGTCGGCGGTCATCCGTTCCGGACTCCTTCCAGGATGTTCGCGGCCGTCTCCAGATGGCCGCGTTCGTGCAGCGAGGACAGGGCGAAGCGGATCAGACCGGTGCCCTTGGCCACGGTGGGGAAGAAGGCCGGCAGGATGAGCACCCCGGCCTCCTTCAGCGTGGTGGCCGCGCGGAAGGCCGCCTCCTCGGTGTCGAAGTGCGCACCGCGCACCGGGGACCGCAGACCGGCGTTGACGAGCCGGTTGCCGGTCAGCTCGTCGAACACCTCGGTGTTGCGCCACAGCCGCTCCTGCAACGCGGCGACCTCGCCGTCGAGGTGCAGCCGGGCCGAGGCGACGTTCGCGGCCAGCATCGGCAGCATGATCGAGTGCCCGAAGACCAACGGGTTCGCGAACTTGCGCAGCACACGCACGTCGTCCTCGCTCGGCACCACCGCGAACCCGCCGCAGCCGCCGAACGCCTTGGACAGCGAGCCGGCGATGACCACGTTGGGCGGCAGCCGGTCCCCGAGCGCCTCGAAGGCGTAGCCGGCGCCGTGCTTGCCCGCGACGGAGATGCCGTGCGCGTCGTCGATGTAGAGGTGTCCCCCGTGGGGCGCCAGCGCCTCCAGGATCCCGGCGACGTCGATCAGACCGCCCATCGAGCCGACGCCGTCGATCAGCACGATCGGCGTGCGCCCGTCGCGACGGGCGTCGCGCAGCGCGGACTCCAGCGAGTCGGGCGTCTCCAGGTCGAACCGGCGCGCGGGGCCGATCTGGTCGAGGACCCCCCGCAGCACCTGCATCGAGGAGTGCGCGGTCCGGTCCACCAGGAAGGTCGCGCCGCCGGGCGCGATCGGGTAGCTGGGCAGCGCGCCGGCGCCGAGCAGCGGCAGCAGTCCCAGGTGGACGGTCCCGACGGAGGTGAAGGGGACGACCTTGTTGCCGCGGTACACCGTGGAGAGCAGGTCCTCCAACTCGCCGAGGTAGTGCGGGCGCATCCGGTTGCGGGAGGTCGACAGGTGCACGCCGAAGCGGCGCAACGCCTCCTCGGCGGCCGTCACCAGCGCGGGGTGCTCCTCAAGACCCAGGTAGGAGCAGGACACGAACTCCAGTGCCTCGGTGCCGTCCGCCAGGCAGACCACCTTGCCGGGCTTGCGGCCGGTGACCACGTGCCCGGTCAGGCCTTGCTCGAACGCCACGTCCAGGGAGTCGGACGTCTTGTTGATGCGGGACTCGACCCAGTTGGCCGGCTGTGTCTCCTGCTGCGGATGGATCATGTCGCCTCGATTCGGGTGGACGCGGACAGGGCGTCGAACAGGTGGGCACAGGTGTCGCGGTGCTCGTCCAGGGCGGTGCCGAAGAGGTCGCGCAGCCGGCCCTGCGCCGCGGCGAACCCGGCTTCGTCGCCGCCGTCGATCAGGTCGGCCAGTCGGCGCACGGACGCGGCCAGCGCGCCGCGGGCCCGCGCGGCGTCGGGATTGGCGACCTGGATGTCCCAGTACACCTCCGGTGTCCCGGAGGCGATCCTGGCCAGCAGGGCCAACAGGGTCGCGTGCGGCGGCGGGGCGATCACGCCGAGTTCGCCGATGTCGGTGCCGAGTTCCTCCAGCGCCAGCCCGAAACCGAGCACGCTGGCGTGGGTGAGCACCTGCGCGGCGGCGGTGAGCCGGTCGTGCCGCTCGGCGTCGAGCAGCACCGGTCGGCCGCCCCACTCGGCGAGCAGCCGCAGCAGTTCGGCCGCGGCCGGGCCGTCGTGCACCACCACGGTGGCGACCGGCTTGCCGGGCATGCCCAGGGCCGGCGCGAACATCGGGTTCAGGCTGACGGCCTGCACGCCCTCGACGCCCTGGAGCGCGGTCACCACCGCGTCCTTCACGGACAGTGTGTCCACCAGCAGCGCACCTGGACGCAGGTGCGGAGCGATGAGCGGGATCGCGGCCAGCCCCGTGCGCTCGGGCACCGCCAGCAGCACCAGGTCCGCCTTGCCCAGCTCCGCGACCAGGGCGTCACCGGGCGAGGTGATGTCCCCGGCGATGTCGCCACCGGCCGGGTCCACCACGACGACCTCGGCGCCCGAACCGGCCAGCAGCGAGGCGAACATGCCGCCGACCGCGCCGGCGCCGCCCGCCACCAGACAACGCCGCAGCGACCGAACTCCGGCCCCGCTCATGCCAGTCCTCCCAGCGCGGGGCGCAGCGCCGTCGCCGCGACCGCGGTGAGCACCGCGCGCGATTTCACCACGGTCTCCTCGTACTCCTCGTCGGGGTCCGACAGCGCCACGATCGCGCCGCCGACGCCGAAGCTCATCCGTTCGTCGGTGGCGACCAGGGTCCGTATCACGATGCTCAGATCCGCGGCGCCGGACAGCGCGAACCAGCCCAGCGAACCGCTGTAGACGCCGCGCGGCCCCTCCTCCAGCCGGTCGATGATCTCCATGGTGCGCACCTTCGGCGCACCGGTCATGGAGCCGCCGGGGAACGCCGCGCGCACGCAGCCGACCGCGCTCTCCTCCGCCCGCAGCGTGCCGCGGACGGTGGAGACCAGCTGGTGCACCGGCGCGTACGTCTCCACGTCGAACAGCACCGGGACGTGCACCGAGCCGATCTCGCAGACCGTGTTCAGGTCGTTGCGCACCAGGTCGACGATCATCAGGTTCTCCGCGCGGTCCTTCTCGTGCGTGGAGAGGTCCAGCTTGAGCAGCTCGTCCTGGTCGGGGGTGCCGCCGCGGGGCCGGGTTCCCTTGATGGGCTTGGACTCCACGACGCCGTCGGCGCCGATCCGCAGGAACCGCTCCGGCGACGCGCTGAGCACCGCGACCTCGGCGAAGTCCAGGAAGGCCCCGTAGGGCACCGGGCTGATCCGGCGCAGCCGGGAGTAGGTGTGCCGGGGATCGATCTTCTCGTCCACGGTGACCGTGTTGGTCAGGCAGATCTCGTAGGACTCGCCGAGCCGGATCTCGTCGAGGCACTCCTCGATCCGCTTGAGGTAGCCCTCGCGGTCGTGGCGCGGACGGGCGGTCTCCCAGCCGGCCATGTCGGCGGCCTCGGCGCCGGCCAGCACACCCGTGCGGCCCGAATCGTCCACGGCGGACCCGTCGAGCCGGGACAGCCGAGCCGCCGTCCCGTCCAGCCAGTCGAGCGCGGCCGCCTCGTGCTCCGGCGTGCTCAACGCCAGCAGGTACGACCGGTGTTCCACGTGGTCGACGACCAGCGCGCGGTCGGCGAACAGCAGGGCGGCGTCGGGGGTGTCGGCCCGGTGCGCCCGGGAGCCACCGGTCTCGGCCTTCAACTCGTAGCCCAGGTAACCGACGTAGCCCAGGTTGAAGTCGAACGGCAGACCGTCCGGTGTCGGCAGCGACCGCGCGGCCAGACTGTCCTGGAGGTAGCCGAAGAAGTCCCGGTGGACCTCCTCGACCCGGCCGTCCGAGTGGGTGACGGTGACCAGCCGCCGGCCGACGTCGTAGGAGACGTACTCGGCCAGCGGTCCGCTGTCGTCGCCCATGATCGAGAACCGCGAGCGTTCGTGGCGGGTCTCGCTGCTGTCCAGCCAGAAGCTGCGGGTGGAGCCGGAGAACAGTTCCCGGTGCGCCGCGTCCGGGTCCGGCTCGTGCGCCGCCTCGCGCACGTGCAGGCGCAGATCCGGCGTGGCGTCAGCGGGCGCCGGCCGCACGGCCGGTGGAGGCGGGGCGACGGCCGGAGCGGGGCGCGCGTCCATCGCGAGGTCGCGGAAGTTCGCCAGCAGCAGCCTGCCGTGCTCGCTGCTGATGGATTCTGGGTGGAACTGGACGCCCCACAGCGGGTCCGTCCGGTGGCGCAGGCCCATCAGCACGCCGTCCTCGGTCCACGCGGTGCGTTCGAGCACCTCGGGCAGGTCGGTGACGGTCAGCGAGTGGTAGCGCACCACCGAGAACGGCGTGGGCAGCCCGGCGAAGACGCCGTCGCCGGTGTGGTGCACCAGCGAGCTGCGGCCGTGCATGGGTTCGGGCGCGAGGCCGACCTTGCCGCCGAACAGGTTCGCGATGCCCTGGTGGCCGAGGCACACGCCGAGCACCGGCCGTCCCGACTCGAGGACGGCGCGGGAGCTGATGCCGAAGTCACGGGCCCGGTCGGGCCGGCCGGGCCCGGGGGACACCACGATTCCGTCGAACTCGGCCATCCGCTCCGCCGGGAATTCGGCGTCGTTGCGCACCACGACCGGCGCCCGGCCGGTCACCTCGCCGAGCAGCTGGTACAGGTTGTAGGTGAACGAGTCGTAGTTGTCGATCAGCAACATCCGCATTGCCCGGTCTGTCCTTCCTTCAGTGTGGCCGTGGTGCCTAGCTCGCCGGGGTGTTGCCCATGACCAGGTCCTCGACCCGGCAGGTCTCGGCGATGATCAGGTCGTACAGCCGGCGCAGGAAGTCCTGGTCGATCCCGTTGCGCTCGCCGTACCGCGCGGCCCGCTCCTGCACGATGCCGATGCGGTGCGGCTGCATCATCGGGACGCCGTGCTCCCTCTTGTGGTGGGCGACGCGCACACAGACGTCGATCCGGTCGCGCAGCACGTCCAGCAGACGGGCGTCGATGCCGTCCAGTTCGCCCCGCAGTTCCTCGAGTTGACGGTCCGCTCCGCCGGATCGTGCCGCCGAATCCCCCATGGTCACCTGGAATCTCCTCGTGATCGTCTCGCCCACCGAAGGGCTCTTCCAGATGTACCTGCCAACGGCGGTCCGCAGGAGCCCGCGCGGCGGTTGCGGCAACAAACGCGGTCTCGCGCAACAACCGACGTCCACATGCGCAAGAAAGACCTTGTCGCTTCCGGCACGCCCACGGACGATCGGTTCCCGGAAACCATCACCGGAAGGCGCGCCGATGACCTTGTCCGCTCGAACCCTGCTGTCCGCCGAGTCACGTGCGAAGCTCGCCGCGGATCCCCGTCTCGGGGGCGGGAACGTCCTGGAGTCGGCGCTGGCCGTCAGCCCGAACCCGGACCTGCCGTTCATCGCCACCGGCCGGCCGGTCGCCACCTGCGACGGCGGGACGACGACCGAGTTCAGCCTCCGCGGGCTGGACCGGCTCGTGCAGAGCTGGTCGGTCTGGTATCTCGACCGGGGCGTGCGGCCCCGGGACCGGGTCGCGGTCCACATCGAGGACTCCTTCGCGTACTCGGTTCACCTGCACGCGCTGGCGACCATCGGCGCGATCGCGGTGCTGATCAACAGCAAGGCCCCCAAGGAGAACGCGCTCGAACTGATCCGGCGCACCGAGCCGGTCGGCGTGTACACGACCCGCGGCCGGCGCGACCTCCTCGGCCCCGAGCTCGCCGAACTGCCGGGCTCGCGCTGGGTCGTACTGGCCGAGGACGTGCCCGCGCCGCCCCCGGCCGAGCTGGACGCCGCCGCGCGGTTCCGGCACGCGCCCGACGACCCGGTCTCGATCCTGCATTCCTCGGGCACCACGGGCTTCCCCAAGCCGGTGGTGCAGACGCACGCGTCCAGCGTCGCCGGCCCGCGGTTCCGGCTCACGAACTACCTGGACTCGCCCGACGACCTGATGATGGCCGCGCAGCCGCAGTCGCACCTGGGCTCGGTGGTGTACGTCAACTACGCCGTCCTGGCCGGCACGCCCATGGTCGCCCACTACGACCCCACCGGCGCCGACCTGGTCGACGCCATCCGCCGGTACCGGCCGACCACGGTGATGGCCTTCGCGCACGCGTTCACGGAACTGGCCGACGTCGAGGTCACCGACGGCGCGGTCGACTCGGTGGACAGCTGGGTGACCATGGGCGACGCCATCCACGAGGCCCACCTCAAGGCCATCCTGGGCAAGCGCGACCCCGAGCTGCCCTCCGCGGTGTTCTACGACCGCTTCGGCGCCACCGAACTGGGCTGGGGCCTGATGGTGCAGCCGCGCTCGCTGGCCTCAGAGCGCAACGACCGCTGCATCGGCCGTCCCGACGCGCTGTCCGAGGTCGTCGTGCTGCGCCGGGACGGCACCGCGGCGGACCGCGGCGAGATCGGACTGCTGGGCGCCAAGGGCCCCACCATCACCGCGGGGTACTGGAACGACTCCGACACCACCTACCGCAGCCGGCTGTCCGGGTACTGGCTGTCCGGCGACCTGGCGTACCAGGACGAGGCCGGCGACTTCTACCAGGTGGACCGGGCGGTGGACACCATCGCGACCGCGGCGGGCCCCGCGCACTCGGTGCAGATGGAGGAACTCCTGCTCAACGAGCTGCCGGTGATCGTGGACTGCACGGTCGTGGCCGGCCGGCACGGCGGGAACACGGTCGCGGTGGCCCTGGTCGCCGCCCACGGCGAGCACCTTGACCCGTCGCAGCTGCTCGCCTCGGCCAACACCGTGCTCGGCGCGGCCGGCCACCCCACGCTGGCCGTGCTCGAACTGACCCGCTCCGTCACCGACATCCCGCAGGGCGTCACCGGCAAGGTGCTCAAGCGTCAGCTCCGTGAACGCTACGACACGCTCGCGGACTACCTCCGCGCGAGCGACCCCGCCGCGGTGGCCACCACCCTCTAGGGCGGCGACCACCACGACGTGCGGACGTCATCCCCGGGCGACCGGGGTTCCCTCGGCGATGACGTCCGCGCCGGCCCACTCGGTGCCCAGCATCGCGTACACGGCCAGGTCCGCCCGCTGCCCCTTGAGCATCTCGCCCTGCACGAAGAACGCCTCCCGACGCATGCCGAGACGCTCCATCAGCCGCATCGACGAAACGTTGTTCCCGTTGCACATGCCGACCACCCGGTGGAAGCCGTACCGCTCGAACGCCAGCCGCAGCACCTCGCGGCCGGCTTCGGTGGCGTACCCGCGGCCGCCGTGGTCGGGGTTCATCACGAAACCGATCTCGGCGCGGCCCAGTTCGGCGCTCAGCCAGTCCAGGTTGAACTCGCCGATGAGCCGGCCGGACTCGCGCAGCTCCACCGCGACGGCCAGGTTGTCGCCCTCCCCGGCCAGCTCGGACTCCGAGATCCTGGTGGCCAGCGCGGTGCGCGTCTCCTCGCGGGTGCGGGCGTCCCACAGCAGGTACCGGGTCACGTCCGGACGGCGCTGGATGTCGTGCAGGTCGTCGATATCCGCCTCGGTGAAGGAACGCAGCACCAGCCGGTCAGTGACAACAGGATCCACGGGTGAGACTCCGAATTGGATTATTCGATGAATGGTCCAGCGGATACTAGCATCCGAAAATCGGCATTTAGGGGAATCGTGAACACTTTGTTCCGCGGAGTACGCCGGTGATCCGTCGACTGCCGTTGATCGCACTCGTCGCCGCGTGCGGCGTGTCCTCGTGCGGCGCGACGATGACGATGATCGCCCTTCCCTGGTTCGTGCTGTCCAGAACCGGCAGCGGCCTCCAGACCGGGGCCGTGGCCGCCGCCGAAACGCTCGGGCTGGTCCTCTCGGTGGTACTGGTCGGCCCGCTGCTGGACCGGTACGGCGCGTGGCGCGGCAGCATCATGGCCGACCTGGCGGCCTCCGTCGCGGTGATCGCGATCCCGGCCGCGGAGGCACTGGACCTGCTGTCGCTGCCGGTGCTCGTGGTCCTGGTGTTCGGGATCGGCGCCGGTCGAGCGCCCTCCCGCAGCGCCAAACAGGTGCTGCTGCCCGCCGTGCTGGCCGCGACCGGCGTCCGCGTCGAGCGGGGCACCAGCGCGGAGGAGTCCGCGTTGCGCACCGGAGACCTGCTCGGCGCGCCGCTCGGCGGCATTCTGATCGGGCTGATCGGACCCACCTGGGTCCTGCTGGCCGACGGCGCGGCGCTGCTCACCGCGGCGGCGCTGGTGGGCCTCCTGGTCCGGCCCGCGGCCGCCGCCGGGCCCGAGCCGGCCGGCGGCGCGCACGGCTACCTGCGGGAGCTGAGGCAGGCCGCCGAGCACTTCCGGCGCGACCGGTTGCTGCTGGTCATCGGCGTGCAGTGCGCGGCCTTGAACGCCCTCACCGTCGGGCTGCTCTCGGTGCTGCTGCCCGCCTACGGACTGACCGTGTGGCACGACAGCACGCTGGTCGGCGTGCTGATCGCCGCCTCCAGCGGCGCCAGCATCCTGGGCACGGCGCTGTACGGCTGGCTGGGCGACGGCGGCCGTCGGTGGCGGGTGTTCGCGATCTGCTCCCTGGTCTCCGGCGCGCCCGTCTTCCTGGCCGTGGCGGCCGACCCGCACCCGGTGCTGCTGGTGCTGGTGGTCTCGGCCTGCATGATGGCGAACGGCCCGATCAACCCGGTGATCGCCGCGGTCAAGTACGCCCGGGTGCCCGAGGGGCTGCGCGGCCGGGTGTTCGCGGCGTTCCACGCCTCGGCCAACGCGGCCATGCCGCTGGGCCTGCTGCTGGCCGGGGTGCTGCTGGACGCGGTCGGGCCGACCGCCGCGGTGCTCGTGCTCGGCGGGCTCTGCCTGCTCGTTTCGCTGTGGCCGTTCGTGTTCCGGGTTTGGCGCGAGTTGGACGAACCGGAACGTCTCCCGTCGAGGGTCGGATAATTCGCGCAACAAATGCGGCCCTCAGCAAGAAATACCGCCCCATAACGCAAAGAAGCCGGTCGTCCGGTCGTCCGCCGGAATCTAGTGTTCGGGCGTCGACGGAATGGGAATGGGACCACGCGGACGCCCGGTGCGGCCGGCCCGTCGGCGCCGGGGCCGCGCCGGAATCGCACGGCCGGCAGCGGCCGCCCGAGCCAGGACGCGTTGCGCCGCGCGGAGCCGTCCGGGCAGGCACGGCGATCGTGCGCGACGAGATCAGCACACAACGGAGGTTCCCGATGAACACCGGCATTCGGCTCGCCGCCGACCTGGACGCCATCAGCCGGGAGGAGATCGAGCGACTGCGGGCGCACAACTTCACGCGGTTGGTGACCGCGGCCCGGCGCACGCCCGCGGTGCTGCGCCGCTGGCCCGGGCTCGACTCCGTGCACAGCCTGGACCGGTTGCCGGAGCTGCCCGTGCTGACCCCGTCCGCGCTGGCCGACGGCTGTCCGCCGCACTCGGTGGAGTTCCTGATCGACGGCGACCAGCCCGGCATGGTGCTTCGTTCCAGCGGGACCTCCAGCAAGGTCAAGATGATGTACCACTCCTGGGCGTTCAACGAGCAGGTGTCCGCGCTCGGCGCGCGCGGGCTGCGCGCGACCCTGCCCGAGCCGCCCCGCCGGGTGGCGAACTGCCTCTACGGGGCCGAACTCAACGGATCCTTCCTGTTCACCCAGGAGGTCGCTCGGCTGCTCGGCGCGCGGGTGTACCCCCTGGGCAACGTCACCAGCGTCGCGGAGACGGCGAAGATGATCTCCGAGCACGCGATCGACACCTTGGCCGCGCCGCCGGGGTACGGGGTGGACCTGCTCACCGGAACGCCCCCGGACCTGCTCGCCTCGATGCGGACCTACCTCTACATCGGGGAGAGCCTCGGCGCCGGCCGCACCGCGGCGCTCACCGCCGCCCTGCCCGGACTGACGGTCCGCTCGCTGGCCTACTCCACCACCGAGACCGGGCCCATCGGCTACCAGTGCCAGTGGCTGTCCGGCAACGACCACCACGTGCACGAGGACGCGATGGTGGTGGAGATCGTCGACGAGGGGACCGGGCTCGCCGTGGCCGACGGCGAGGAGGGCGAGGTCCTGGTCACGCCGCTGAGCGACACCGGCATGGCCCTGTTCCGCTACGCCATCGGCGACCGGGGCCGGCTGAGCACCCAGCCGTGCCGCTGCGGCAGCCGTGCCTCCGTGCTCACCCTGCTCGGCCGGGCCCGGCAGTCGCTGAACGTGGACTCCGAGACCGTCTCCGCCGACCAGTTGATGTCGCGGCTCGCCCGGTTGGGCATCACCGATCCCGCCGACTGCCAGTTTCAGGTGCTCTGGACCGTCAACCGGTACCGGGTGCGGCTGCTGCTGTCACCGAGCACGCCCGGGGACATCACCGTCGACGCGGTGGTCGCGGCCTTCGCGGACACCGTCGAGCTCAACCAGATCGTCACCGGCCCGCGCTGCCTGGGGTTCACCGTGGAGCACGTCGAGCGCGGCGACTTCGAGCGCACCGAGCGCGGCAAGGTGCCCACCCTCTACCAGCGAACGGTCACCGCATGAACCGGAACCCCTGCCCCGTCACCCGGTCCTACCTGGACGAATGCGCCGCCGAGGGGCGCGACGGCCTGCGCGGGGTCGTCGACCACCTGCGGTTCCCGCCGCACTTCACCGCGGCCTTCGACGGGCGGGTGCTCGGCCGGCCGCTGTTCGTCGAGGAGACCGCGATCCGCGGCGTCGCCGACCGGCTCATGCGGTTCCACGACCTGATCGTCTCGCTGCCCGGCAGGCTCCACGGTGGCGACGTGTTCGCCTACGGCGAGGCGCTCGGGCTCGACCGCCGGTCGGTGGAGATCGTCCGCCGGAACGGACTCGTGCCGCCGATCCCGTACGGCCGGGCCGACCTGCACCGTGACGGCGACTCCTGGCGGCTGCTGGAGTTCAACATCGGCGCCGACCTCGGCGGCATGGAGCGGACCGGCGACATCCCGCGGGCGCTGATGGACGTGCCCAGGTTCCGGGAGTTCGCCGAGAAGCACCGGCTGACCTACCCCGACATCGGGGCGAGCATCGCCCGCATGCTCACCCGCTGCGCCGAGAGCGTGTCCGCCGCCGGCACGCCGGTGGTCGTGATGCTGGAGAGCAACGGCCGGGTGGCCCAGTACCGGAAGTACATGCTGCCCTTCCAGGAGTACATGCGGGGCAAGGGAATCGACCTCCGACTGGCCGAGGTGGGCGAGTTGAGCTCGCCGGGCGGGAAGATCCACCTGGACGGCACCCCGGTGGACGTGATCCTCCGCTACGTGTCGGTGGACCAGATCCTCGCCGACCCCGGGGTCGCCGCGGCCATGGAGCCGGTCTTCCGCGCCCACGAGGAGGGCCGGACCGTGCAGCTGACCCCGATCTGTACCGACCTGCACGGCAACAAGGGCATCCTGCCGATGCTGCACGACCCCCGGTTCCGGGCCGCCCTGGCCGAGGACGAGCTGACCCTGGTCGACGGAATGCTGCCGTGGACGCGGTCGATGGCCGAGGGCACGGTCGAGGTGGACGGCGACGTGGTCGATCTGATCGATTACTGCCGCGCCCATCGGAAGGAACTGATCCTCAAGCCGAACAACGACGCGCGTGGCGGCGGCATCGTCGCCGGCTGGGAGACGTCCGACGGGGACTGGCGGCGGGCCCTGACGGAGTGCGACCGGCGACGGTTCCTGGTGCAGCGCAAGGCCCCGGCGCAGCCGGAGCCGGTGCAGGACGCGGAGACCGGTGAGGTGCGGGACTGGCTCGCGACCTGGGGTGTCTACCTGACCGACGAGGGGTACGCGGGCACCTACATCCGTGCACTGTCCGAGTCCGCCGGCAGCGCGGTCGTCGGTTGGGACGCGCTGCCGCAGCTCACCGCCGTGTTCAGCTACCCGGCCTGATCCGTACTCGTGAGCGAGCCCGGGCGCGGCATTGCCTTAACCTTCATCCATTGCAACGACCCATTGCGTTCGAGTTCAGCGTCATTGCATCAATTTACCGTCACTGAGCTGGGAAGACGTGTTTCATCCGATTGACGTCAAGTCAGAAACAGCCGTAGCTTTCCAGTAATCCGAACGTTCGGCAACGCGAAACGAGGAACGGCCATGGGTGAATCCCCGCACACCGTCACGACCATGCCGGTGGCGCGCCGCCCCGGCTGTCCCTTCGACCCGCCCGCCGAGCTGATCGACGCCCGCCGGCACGCGCCGATGAGCCGCTACACCTTCCCCGGCGGACAGCCCGGCTGGCTGGTCACCGGATACGACCTGGTCAGGGCGGTGCTGGCCGACACGAGGTTCAGCTCGCGCAAGGACCTGATGCTCCACCCGACCATCGACTACGGCGACTTCCAGATCCCGCCGGCGCCGCCCGGGGAGTTCGTCCTCATGGACGAGCCCCAGCACGGCCGCTACCGCAAGCCCCTGACGGGCAAGTTCACCGTACGGCGGATGCGGCTGCTCACCGAGCGCATCGAGCAGGTCACCACCGCCCGCCTGGACGCCATGGAGGCGGCCGGGCCCCCGACGGACCTGGTGACCGCGTTCGCCAAGCCCATCCCCGCCATCGTGATCTGCGAGCTGCTCGGGGTGCCGTACGAGGACCGGGGCTCCTTCCAGGAGCAGGTCGACTCGTTCATGAACGGGGAGACGAGCGACGAGGACATGATGGCGGCCTACGCCTCGACCCAGGAGTACCTGGCCGAGCTGGTGGCCGCCAAGCGCGCCGACCCCACCGACGACGTGCTCAGCGACCTCACCGACAGCGATCTGACCGACGAGGAACTGAAGGGGATCAGCCTGATCCTGCTCGCGGCCGGTCTCGACACCACCGCGAACATGCTGGCCCTCGGAACCTTCGCGCTGCTGCGCAACCCGGACCAACTGGCCGCACTGCGGGGCGATCCCGCGCTCGCCGACCGGGCCGTGGAGGAACTGCTGCGGTACCTGAGCGTCGCCAAGACCTTCATGCGGACGGCCCTGGAGGACGTCGAACTCGGCGGCCGGACCGTCAGGGCCGGTGAGCGGGTGATCCTCTCGTTCAACACCGCCAACCGCGATCCCGAGCGCTTCCCCGATCCCCATGTGCTCGACCTGCGCAGGCAGGACGGCGGACACCTGGCCTTCGGCCACGGCATCCACCAGTGCCTGGGCCAACAGCTGGCCCGCATCGAGATGCGGGTCGCCTTCCCCGCGCTGCTCGACCGCTTCCCCACGCTGCGCCTGGCCGTACCGCCCGAGGAGGTCGCCCTGCGCCCGGAGCTCGCGGACATCTACGGGGTGAAGAGCCTCCCCGTCACCTGGGACGCGTGATCGATGAGGATCACCGTGGACGCCGAACGCTGCATCGGCTCCGGAATGTGCGTCCTGACGGCCGGCGAGGTCTTCGACCAGCGCGAGGACGACGGCACGTCGGTCGTGCGGCAACCCGAGCCTCCGGCCGGGGCGTTGGACGCGGTTCGCGAGGCGGTCGCCCTGTGCCCCGCCTCGGCGATCAGCCTGTCGGCCGACCCGCGGCATCAGGGCGCGTCCGACGCGTGACCGTCCGGTGGAGGAACGGCGAGGTCCTCCGCCCGGCGGGAGCGGACCTCGGCGGCGACCGGTCTCCGTGAAGAGTGGAGCCGGGTCCCGCCTCCGGCCAGGTGGTGGACACCCATACCGGAACGCCGGAGGTATGTGACGCCTCCATAGGGACGGCACTGCGGCGTCCGTAGCGTGTCGCGCACTTGGCCCCCGGTGTGGAGGAGTGAACGCGTATGCGAAGGAACGGGCGTGGCAGGCGAAGAGGATTGGGCTGGGTGCTCGCGGGCGTCCTGGCGCTGATCGGTGCGGCCGTCCCGGCGGGGCCGGCCGCGGCCGCGGTGCCGGCCAACCTGACCCTGGAGGCGACCTACAGCACCGTCGCCAACGGCTGGGACCGGGTCGAGCGCTACCTCGACACCACCACCGGCTTCCGGCAGGAGCAGTACCCGCCGGACGGCCGCGGCGACCAGGACGGCCAGCGGCTCACCTTCTTCGGCGGCGTCAAGCAGCCCTTCTCCGGCCGTTTCCTGCTCTACTCGGCCCCGGGCTGGAACACCGGCTCGCACCAGGTGCCGGTGCTGCTGGTGCACGGCGCCAACGACAACCCGGACCGGGCCTGGGCCAACCCCGGCGAGTCCGGCGGCTACGGCTGCGGCTCCATGTCCTGCCCGAACACCGGGCTGATGCAGAACCTGGCCGGGCGGGGCTACCGGGTCTTCGCGATCGGCTTCGCGCACAAGCAGGGCGACAACCTGATGCAGGCCCAGGAGGTCGGCGACGCCGTCGCGCTGATCCGTGCCAAGCTCGGCGTCCCGCAGGTGGACGTGGTCGGCTGGAGCAAGGGCGAGATGTCCTCGCGGGCCTACGTGTCCTCGGTGAAGCCCTCCTGGGGCCGCCCGTACGCGGGCGACGTGCGCAAGCTGATCACCCTCGGCGGCCCGAACGGCGGCTACGACTACCCGTTCGCGCACGGGTGGGCGCACGACTTCTCGATCTGGCCGCAGTGCGGCGGTGCCGTCAACGCCCCGTCCCCGCACCTGCGCATGACCTGCTACGGCACCTACACCGCGCACCCGGAGTTCTCCTTCACCCCCTCGGGCGGCTACGACAACTACCCGGGGCAGCGGCAGATGCTGGCCCGCTGGGACTCGGTGTTCGGCATCGACCAGACCCAGCAGGACTGGTACACGACCTACTACGGCGGGCAGGGCTTCTACACCGACGGCGGCGGCATCCAGGCCGCGATCAACGCCGGCTCACTGATCGCCCCGCTGCACCAGGCCGGGGTGCCCTCCTCGGTGACGGCCTACCTCCTGGCCGGCGGCACGCCCAGCATCGTCGGGATCTTCAACGAGAACCGCGGGCCCAGCGACGGCGTGGTCTTCGTGGCCAGCGCGCTGGACAAGACCGGCTACGGCACCGTCGGCGGCACCGCGCTGATCGCCCTCGCCAACCACCTGCAACTCGGCTGGGACAGCGCGGCGAGCGCGCAGGTCGCCGGCTGGCTGAACTGAGGACATTCCGGATGATCACCGATCGACTGATCGCCACCGACCGGCTCACCGTGGGCTACGCCGAGATCGCGGGCCGCACCGGGGAACCCGTGGTCCTGGTGCACGGCAACGTCTCCTCCGGCGTCTTCTGGCACTCGACCATGACCGGGCTCCCCGCCCGCTACCGCCCGCTCGCCCCCGACCTGCGCGGCTTCGGCCGCACCGAGCCGCTGCCGGTGGACGCCACCCGGGGCCTGCGCGACCACAGCGAGGACCTGCTCTCCTACCTCCGGGCGCTGGCCCTGGGCCCGGTCCACCTGGTCGGCTGGAGCATGGGCGGCGGTGTGGTGCTGCAACTGCTGCGCGACCACCCGGAGCTGGTCCGCTCGCTCACCCTGGTCAACCCGGTCTCCCCGTACGGCTTCGGCGGCACCCACGGGGTGGACGGGCGGCTCAACTCGCCCGACGGGGCGGGCTCCGGCGCCGGCGGCGCGGCCCCCGATTTCGTCCGGCTGCTGCGCGAGGGCGAGACGGGCGCCGAGTCGCCGTTCGCGCCGCTCTCGGTGCTGAACACCACCTACGTCAGCGAGCCGCTGGCGGAGCCGGACCACTACGTGGCGGCGATGCTGACCACCCGGACCGGGGAGGACCACTACCCGGGCGACAGCCGCACGAGCGACGCCTGGCCGGGCTTCGGTCCCGGCGAACGCGGGGTGCTCAACTCGATGGCGCCGACCCACTTCCGGATCGACGACCTGGAACTGGTCGAGCCGAAGCCGCCGATCCTGTGGATCCGCGGCACGGCCGACGTGATCGTCTCCGACACCTCGCTCTTCGACCTGGCCCACCTGGGCGCCATCGGTGCCGTCCCCGGCTGGCCCGGCGCGGACACCTGCCCGGCCCAGCCGATGGTGGCCCAGACCCGCGCCGTACTGGACCGCTACACCGCCGCCGGCGGGCGGGTGCGCGAGGTCGCGGTCGAAGGCGCCGGGCACAGCGTGCAGTTGGAACGGCCGAAGGAGTTCCTGACCGCGCTGGTGGAGACGCTGGACGGGGCCTGACGGCGGGACGGCCCCCGGCGGGTCGAGCAGTCCTGACGGACGGGGAAGGGCGGCCGGAGCGAACTGCTCCGGCCGCCCTCTTCGTGTTCCGGCCGCCCTCTTCGTGCTCGGGCCGCTCTCCTCCTGCGCCGTTCGACGGGTCCGGCGCGGCGCGGTGCCACCGATCGACTCGGTGGCACCGCGTTCCGGCACGTCCGCGGGCCCTCCGAGCGGGACCGCTCAGTCCAGGTCGCTGTTGCCCAGCTCCTCCCGGACCAGGTTGAGCAGTTCCTCGTCGTCCGCGGCGTCGAGGAGGTCCGCGATGGTGTCCTCCTCCGCCGAGGCACCGGCGGACCAGCGGGCCAGGAAGGCCTGGAGCCGCACGGTGACCCTGGAGCGGGAGAGCTCGTCCAGCGGGTTGACGGTCATCGCCGCCTCCAGCCCGTCGAGCATCCCGAGCAGCGGCTCGACGTCCGCGACCGACTCGGCGCCGCCCGGGAGCGCGCCGTGCAGGTGGCCTGCCAGCGCGACCGGGGTCGGGTGGTCGAAGACGATCGTCGCCGGGAGCGCGACGCCGCACTCCCGCGCCAGCCGGTTGCGGAACTCGACGGCCGTGAGCGAGTCGAAGCCGAGGTCGCGGAACGGCCTGGTCTCGTCGATCTGTTCGGCCGCGGAGTAGCGGAGCACCTCGACCAGCACGTCCCGGACCAGCTCCAGCAGGACGGCCGTCCGCTCCTTGGCGTCCAGCCCGGCCAGCCGGGCGCGCAGCGCCCCGCCGTCCGCCCCGCCGTCCGCCGCCGGAGTCCCGGCCGAAGCCGCGGCCCCGGCCGGGGACAGGCCGTCGGCCGCCTCGGGCAGGTCGCCCAGCAGCGGGCTCGGCCGGCCCGAGGTGAAGGCGGGTGCGAACCGGGTCCAGTCCACGTCGGCGACGGTCAGCGCGCTCACGCCGCCGTCCACGGCCGCCGCCAGGGCGGTGAGCGCGAACTGCGGTTCGAGCGGCGTCAGTCCGCGGCGGCGCAGGTACTCCTCCGCCCCGTCGGCCGCCATCCCGGCGCCCGCCCACGGGCCCCACGCGACCGACGTCCCGACGAGACCGCGGTCCCGCCGGTTCCGGGCCAGGGCGTCCAGGTAGGCGTTGCCCGCCGCGTAGAGGGCCTGCCCGCCGCTGCCCCAGGTGGCGGCGATGGAGGAGAAGACCAGGAACAGCTCCAGGTCCGCCTCCGCGGTGAGCTCGTCCAGGTGGGCGGCGCCGTCGACCTTGCCTCCGGTGATCCTCGCGATGTCCTCGACGCCGGTCTGCGCCAGCATCGCCGACTGGGCGACACCGGCCGCGTGCACGACACCGATCAGCGGGCGGTCGGCCGGGACCGCGGCCAGCGTCGCCGCCAGCGCCTCCCGGTCGGCGGCGTCGCACGCGGCCACCGTCACCCGGGCGCCGGCCGCCGTCAGTTCGGCGGTCAGCTCCTCGGCGCCCGGGGTCCGGGAGCCGCGGCGGCCGGTGAGGACCAGGTCGGTGACGCCCCGGCCGACCAGCCAGCGGGCGACGACCGCGCCCAGCGCGCCGGTACCGCCGGTGACCAGCACCGTGCCGGGCCGCGACGGCCGCCAGGGCTCCGCCGGGGCCACTCCCGCATCGGTGCGGACCAGGCGGCGGGCGAGCACCCGCTCACCGCGCAGGGCGAGCTGGTCCTCCCCGGTCGCCCCGTCGAGCACCGCCGCGAGCGCCGCGAGGGTGCCGGCGTCCGGCTCGGCGGGCAGGTCGACCAGCCCGCCCCAGCTCCGCGGGTGCTCCAGCGCCGCGGCCTGGCCGAAGCCCCACAGCTGCGCCTGCTCGGGGCGGGTGACCCGGTCCGCCGCGTCCACGGCCACCGCGCCCCGGGTGACCATCCACAGCGGCGCCTCCAGCTCCGCGTCGCCGAGGGCGTGCAGCAGCACGAGACCGCGGTCCAGCCCGGTGGGCAGGTAGGCGATCCCGCGGGCCTTCTCGGCCAGCTCGCGCAGCCGCTCCGCCAGTTGCTCCCGGTCGAGGTCGCCGACGGCGAGTCGGACCGGGGCGGTGTCGGCGGGCAGTCGCGTGAGCAGGGTGTCCGCGAACGCGCCGTCGTCCTCGGTGTCGGTGACCAGCAGCCAGCCGCCGTCGAGCCGCGCCGGCGGGACCTCGACCGGCTTCCAGTCGATCCGGTAGAGGCAGTCGTCCAGGACCGCGGCGGCACCGTCGGCCCGGCCGGCCGCCGCGAGCGGCAACCGCGGCCAGTACCGGTCCCGCTGGAAGGCGTACGTCGGCAGGTCCACCCGGCGGCCCTCCGGCAGCACGGCCGACCAGTCGACCTCGGCGCCCGCCGTCCAGAGCCGGGCGAGTGCCTCCAGGGCGGTGTCCCGCTCCTCGCGGCCCTTGCGCAGCAGCGGAGCGAAGGTGCCCGCCGCGACCGACTGCTGTGCCAGCCCGCAGAGCACGCCGTCGGGGCCGAGCTCCAAGTACCGGGTGACGCCCTGCTCCGCCAGGCGGGTGACGCCCTCGGCGAAGCGGACGGCCTCGCGGACCTGGCGGACCCAGTAGTCCGGTGTGGTGAGCAGCCCGGGTTCGGCGAGCATCCCGGTCAGGTTGGAGACGATCGGAATGCTCGGCTCGGCGAAGGTCAACCCGGCCAGCACCGAGGCGAATTCGGCGAGCATCGGCTCCATCAGGGCCGAGTGGAAGGCGTGCGAGACGGTCAGCCGGCGGATCCGGCGGCCCTCGGCCTTCCACCCGGCGGCGAACTCCTCCACCGCCTCGACCGAGCCGGAGACCACCACCGAGGTCGGGCCGTTGACGGCCGCCACGTCCAGCCGGTCGCCGATCGCCTCGCGGACCTCGGCCTCGGCGGCCTCGACCGCCAGCATCGCCCCGCCGCTCGGCAGCGCCTGCATCAGCCGGCCCCGTGCCGCCACCAGCGCACAGGCGTCCGCCAGCGAGAACACGCCCGCCGCATGGGCGGCGGCGATCTCACCGATCGAGTGCCCGAGCAGGAAGTCGGGCGTCACGCCCCAGGATTCGAGCAACCGGAAGGACGCCACCTCGACCGCGAACAGCCCGGCCTGCGCCCACACCGTACGGTCCGGATCCTCCGCCCCCTCGAACACCACCTCCTTCACCGGCCGGTCCAGCAGCAGGTCCAGCTCCCCGCAGACCGCGTCGAAGGCGTCCGCGAAGGCGGGGAAGGCCTCGTACAGCTCCCGGCCCATCCCGACGCGCTGCGCGCCCTGACCGGTGAACAGGAACGCCGTCCGCCCCTCGGCCATGACGCCCGACACCAGAGCACCGGACGGTCGGCCCGCGGCCAGGGCCGCCAGCGGGGCGTCCCGGTCGGCGCCGAGCACCACCGCGCGGTGTTCCAGCCCGGCGCGGGAGAGCAGCGACCGGGCCACGTCCTGCGGCCGCAGCTCGGCCCGCCGCGCCGCGAAGGAGCGCAGTCGTCCGGCCTGGGCGGCGAGCGCCGCGGCCGAGCGCCCGGACAGCAGCCAGGGCAGCGCGCCCGACTCGGCGGCGGAAGCAGCCTCCACCGCGTCAGGCTCGACAACGGCCGTGGCCTCCACCGCGTCCGGCTCGACGGCTGCCTCCAGGATGACGTGGGCGTTGGTGCCGCTGATCCCGAAGGAGGACACACCGGCGCGGGCCGGCCGGTCCACGGCGGGCCACGCCCGGCGCTCCGTCACCAGCTCCACCGCGCCCGCCGACCAGTCCACCTGCGGGGTCGGCTCGCCGACGTGCAGGGTCGGCGGCACGATGCCGTGCCGCAGGGCGAGCACCATCTTGATCACCCCGGCGACGCCGGCGGCGGCCTGGGTGTGGCCGAGGTTGGACTTCACCGAGCCCAGCAGCAGGGGCTCAGCGGTGCGCTCCCGGCCGTAGGTGGCCAGCAGCGCCTGCGCCTCGATCGGGTCGCCGAGCCGGGTGCCGGTGCCGTGCGCCTCGACCACGTCCACGTCGGCGGCCGACAGCCCGGCGTCCGCCAGCGCCTGGCGGATCACCCGCTCCTGCGACGGGCCGTTGGGGGCGGTGAGGCCGTTGGACGCGCCGTCCTGGTTGACCGCGCTGCCCCGCACCACCGCGAGCACCCGGTGGCCGTTGCGCCGCGCGTCGGACAGCCGCTCCAGCAGCAGCACGCCCACGCCCTCGCCCCAGCCCGTACCGTCCGCCTCCGCCGAGAAGGCCTTGCAGCGGCCGTCCGCCGCGAGGCCGCCCTGGCGGTCGAACTCCGCGAACACCACCGGGGTCGACATCACCGAGACGCCGCCCGCGAAGGCCAGTTCGCACTCACCGCGGCGCAGCGCCTGGGCCGCGAGGTGCAGGGCGACCAGCGAGGAGGAGCAGGCGGTGTCCACGGTCATCGCCGGGCCCTCCAGCCCGAACGCGTAGGAGATCCGGCCGGAGAGCACGGAGGCGGCGTTGCCGGTGGCCACGTGGCCGTCCACGTCCTCCTCCGAGGCGGCGAGCACCAGCGGGTAGTCCTGGCCGTTGGTGCCCGCGAAGACGCCGACCGGCCGGCCGCGCATCGCCCTCGGGTCCACTCCGGCGGACTCGAAGGCCTCCCAGGAGGCCTCCAGCAGCAGGCGCTGCTGCGGGTCCATCGCCAGCGCCTCGCGCGGCGAGATCCCGAACAGGCCCGCGTCGAACTCGGCCACGCCCTCCAGGAATCCACCCCGGGCGGCCGCGTCCACGCCGGTCCAGCCGGCCTCCCAGCCGCGGTCGGCCGGGATGCCGGTCATCGCGTCGACGCCGTCGGACAGCAGCTCCCAGAGCGCGTCCGGGGAGCCGGCGCCGCCCGGGAAGCGGCAGGCCATGCCGACGATCACGATCGGCTCGTCCTCGGCCCGGGTGCGGTCCGCGACCTCGGCGGCCACGGCCGGTTCGGCCGCGCCGAACAGCTGCTCGCCGAGGTGGCGCGCCAGCGCGGCCGGGGTCGGACGGTCGAAGACCAGGGTGGCCGGCAGCGCCAGCCCCGTCCGGGCGCTCGCCAGGTTCCGGAACTCCACCGCCGTCACCGAGTCGAATCCGAGGTCGCGGAACGCCTGCTCGGCGCCGACCGCGTCCGGCGAGCCGTGGCCGAGCACCGCCGCGGTCCAGGACCGCACGGCGTCCAGCAGCAGCCCGGAGCGCCTGTTCCCGGGTGCCGCCGCCAGCCCGGCCCGGAACTCCTCGGCCGGTCCGGCGCCGCGGGTGCCGGCCGTGGCCGAGGCGGCCTCCGGCAGGTCGGCCAGCAGGGCGCTGGGCCGCAGCCCGCCCGCACCGGCCGCGAACAGCGACCAGTCGACGTCGGCGACCACCAGGGCGGCCCCGTCGTGACCGATCGCCCGGGCGAGTGCCGTCACGGCGAGCGCCGGGTCCATCGGCGGCAGGCCGCCGCGCCGCAGCCGCTGCACCAGGGCCGGGTCGGCCGCCATGCCCTCGTTCGCCCACGGGCCCCACGCGACCGAGACGCCCGGCAGGCCGCGCTCGCGCCGCCCCTCCATCCAGGCGTCCACGAAGGCGTTGGCGGCGGCGTAGTTGCCCTGGCCGGCGCTGCCGACGGCGCCCGCCAGCGAGGAGAAGGCGACGAAGAACTCCGGCTCGTGGCCCCGCGTCAGCTCGTCCAGGACGACCAGGCCGGCCGCCTTCGCGGCCAGCACCGTCCTCAGGCGCTCCGGCGTGAGCGCGTCCAGCGCCCCGTCGTCCAGTACGCCGGCGGCGTGCACCACGCCGATCAGCGGGCGGTCCGCCGGCACCGCGGCGAGCACCGCGGCCAGTGCGGTCCGGTCGGTCGCGTCGCAGGCGGCGACCACGGCCTCGGTGCCGCGCGCCGCGAGCTCCGCGACCAGGTCCGCCGTGCCCGGCGCGGCCGCCCCGCGACGGCCGGTCAGCACCACCCGGGCGACGCCGTGGTCGGCGAGCCAGCGGGCGACCTCGGCGCCCAGTGCGCCGGTCCCGCCGGTGACCAGGACGGTCCCCCCGGCGGTCGGCGACCAGGCCGGCGCGCCCGCGCCGGCCGTCGCCCGGACCAGTCGGCGGCCGTACGTGCCGGAGCCGCGCACGGCCACCTGGTCCTCGCCGCCACCGGCCAGCACGGCGGCCAGCCGGGTGCCGGCCCGGGCGTCCGGCGTGGACGGCAGGTCGATCAGACCGCCCCAGCGGTCCGGGGACTCCAGCGCCGCGACCCGGCCGAGGCCCCACACCTGCGCCTGTCCGGCGTCGGCGGCCCGGTCCGAGCGGCCGACGGAGACCGCGTGCGCGGTCAGCGCCCAGAACGGGGCGGTGACGCCCGCGTCGCCGAGCGCCTGGAACAGGGCCAGGGTCAGTTCCAGGCCCGGCGAGACCGCCGAGTCCGGGTCCGGTTCACCGGCGAGCGCGGCCAGCGACACCACACCGGCGAACGTGCCCGGGCCCGCCTCGGCGAGCTGCGCGGCCAGGGCCGCCCGGTCGGTGCCGACGGGCTCGAAGCGGACCACCTCGGCGCCCGCCGAGCGGATCGCCGCCGCCACGGCCTCGGTCAGCGGGTGCTCGGCGGCCGCCCGCGGGACGGCCAGCAGCCACCGGCCGGTCAGCGCCGGGGCGCCGGCCGGGGTGCCGAGCGGCCGCCACATCACCCGGTAGCGCCAGGAGTCCACCACCGAGTCGACCTTGCGCCGCTGCCGCCACGAGGAGAGCACCGGCAGGGCCGCGCCGAGCAGTTCGGCGGGGTCCGGGGTGTCGAGGAGGTCGGCCAGATCGCCGAAGTCCTCGCGCTCCACCGCGTCCCAGAACCTGGCCTCCACCACGTCGCCGACGGGCTCGGTGGCACCGGCCTGCGGCCAGAACCGCTGCCGCTGGAAGGCGTACGTCGGCAGCTCCACCCGTCGGCCCTCGGGCAGCACCGCGGACCAGTCGGCCTCGGCGCCGTCCGCCCACAGCCGGGCCAAGGCCCGCAGCGCGGTCCGGGAGTCCTCCCGGCCGCGGCGCAGCAGCGGCGCGAACACGCCGTCCGCCACGCTCTGCTGCGCCAGCCCGCTCAGCACGCCGTCGGGGCCGAGCTCGGCGAAGCGGGTGACGCCCTCGCGGTGCAGGGTCTCGACGCCGTCGGCGAAGCGGACGGCCTCGCGGACCTGGCGGACCCAGTAGTCGGGGGTGGTGAGCAGGCCGGGCCCGGCGATCCCGCCGGTCAGGTTGGAGACGATCGGGATGCGCGGCTCGGCGAAGGTCAACCCGCCGAGCACGGCGGCGAATTCGGCGAGCATCGGCTCCATCAGCGCCGAGTGGAAGGCGTGCGAGACCGTCAGCCGGCTGGTCTTGCTCCCCTCGGCCTTCCAGCGGGCCGCGAACTCCTCGACCACCTCGGTCGAACCCGAAACCACCACGGAGGTCGGGCCGTTGACGGCCGCCACGTCCAGGCGGCCGCCGATCGCGTCGCGGACCTCGGCCTCGGTGGCCCGGACCGCCAGCATCGCGCCGCCGCTCGGCAGCGCGTCCATCAGCCGGCCACGTGCCGCCACCAGGGCGCACGCGTCCGCCAGCGAGAACACGCCCGCCGCGTGGGCGGCCGCGATCTCGCCGATCGAGTGGCCGAGCAGGAAGTCGGGGGTCACGCCCCAGGATTCGAGCAGCCGGAACGAGGCCACCTCGACCGCGAACAGGCCGGCCTGCGCCCACACCGTCCGGTCGATGCCGATGCCCTCGAACACCGCGTCGGTGAGCGGCCGGTCGAGCCGGAGGTCCAGCTCCGCGCGGACCGCGTCGAAGGCCTCCGCGAACACCGGGAAGGCCTCGTACAGCCCCCGCCCCATGGCGGCGTACTGGGATCCCTGGCCGGTGAAGAGGAAGGCGGTCCGACGGTCGGCGACCGCACCGCGGACCACCGCCGCGTCGGGTGCGTCGTCCGCCAACGCGCCCAGACCGCGCAGGAGTTCGGCGTGGTCCGCGCCGACGATCACGGCCCGGTGGTCGAGCGCCGCCCGGGTGCCGGCCAGCGACCAGGCGACGTCCCGGACGTCCGCGCCGGGCTCGGCGAACGCCCGCAGGCGCCGCGCCTGGTCCCGCAGGCCCTCGGCGGTCTTCGCCGAGACGGCCCAGACGGGCAGCACCGGTGTCGCCTTCGGCTCCTCCACCGGGGCCGACGGCGCACTCTCCAGGATGACGTGGGCGTTGGTGCCGCTGATGCCGAAGGAGGACACCGCCGCGCGGCGCGGCCGGTCCAGCTCGGGCCAGGGGCGCGCCTCGGTGAGCAGTTCCACCGCGCCGGCCGACCAGTCCACCTTCGGGCTGGGCCGCTGCGCGTGCAGGGTTGCCGGGAGCAGGCCGTGGCGCATCGCCTGCACCATCTTGATCACGCCCGCGACGCCCGCCGCGGCCTGGGTGTGGCCGATGTTGGACTTGATCGAGCCGAGCCAGAGCGGCTCGCCGGCGCGGTCCCGGCCGTAGGTCGCCAGCAGCGCCTGCGCCTCGATCGGGTCGCCCAGCACGGTGCCCGTGCCGTGCGCCTCGACGGCGTCCACCTCGGCGGCCGACAGCCCGGCACTCGCCAGCGCCTGCCGGATCACCCGCTGCTGAGCCGGACCGTTCGGAGCGGTCAGGCCGTTGGAGGCGCCGTCCTGGTTGACCGCGCTGCCGCGCAGCATGGCCAGGACCCGGTGCCCGTGGCGGCGGGCGGTGGAGAGGCGCTCGACCACCAGGACGCCGACGCCCTCGCCCCAGCCCGTACCGTCCGCCTCCGCGGCGAAGGACCTGCAGCGGCCGTCCGAGGACAGCCCGCCCTGGCGGTCGAACTCGGCGAAGGCGGCCGGGGACACCATCACCGTCACACCGCCGACCAGCGCCGTCTCGCAGTCGCCCTCGCGCAGCGCCTGCGCCGCCCAGTGCAGGGCCACCAGCGAGGAGGAGCAGGCCGTGTCCACGGTGACGGCCGGGCCCTCCAGCCCGAAGACGTACGACACCCGGCCGGAGATCACGCTGTTCGCCGAGCCGGCCAGGACGTGGCTCTTCGCCTCCTCCAGGCCGCCGACCGCGTTGTAGCCGGAGTTGGAGGCTCCGACGAAGACGCCGATCTGCTCGCCCCGCACCGAACGCGGGTCGATCCCGGCGTCCTCGAAGGCCTCCCAGGACGCCTCCAGCAGGATCCGCTGCTGCGGGTCCATCGCCAGCGCCTCGCGCGGCGAGATCCCGAACAGGGCCGCGTCGAACTCCGTCACACCTTCCACGAAGCCGCCGCGCGCCGCCTCGGCCGCGATGCCCTCGACCGACCAGGCGCGGTCCACCGGGAAGCCGGTGACCCCGTCCGCCCCGGCGGCCACCAGGTCCCACAGCCCGGCGGCCGACCGCACCCCGCCCGGGTAGCGGGCGCTCATGCCCACGATCACCACCGGGTCGTCCGAGACGGCCACCGCCGCACCGGTCTCCTCCGCGGCCGCCACCGTCACCGGTACCGACTCCAGCAGTTCCCCGGCCAGATGGGCCGCCAGCACCGCCGGCGTCGGGTAGTCGAAGGCCAGCGTCGCCGGAAGGGCGAGCCCGGTCTCCTTCACCAGCAGGTTCCGCAGGGCCACCGCCGTCAACGAGTCGAAGCCGAGGTCCCGGAACGCCTGCCCGGCGTCCACCGCCTCCACCGACGTGTGGCCCAGCGCCGCCGCCGCGGACGACCGGACCAGGTCCAGCAGCATCCGCTCCCGGCGCCCGGCCGCGGCCGCCGCCAAGGTGTCCAGGAAGGCCGAGGCCCCCTCGACCGCCGCCACCGGCGCCGACCCGCGGCCGGCCTCCGGCAGCTCCGCCAGCAACCGGCTGGTGCGGACGGCGGTGAAGGCCGGCGCGAACCGCTGCCAGTCCACGTCCGCGACCGTCACACAGCCCTCGTCCCCGTCCACCGCGCGGGCCAGCGCCAGCACCGCGAGCCGCGGGTCCATCACCGCCAGACCACGGCGGCGCAGCTGCTCGGCGGCCTCGCCCTGGGCGGCCATGCCCTCGCCGGCCCACGGCCCCCAGGCCACCGACGTGCCCCGCAGACCGTGCGCACGGCGCCGCAGCACCAGCGCGTCCAGGTGGGCGTTGGCCGCCGCGTAGACGCCCTGACCACCACTGCCCCAGGTCGCCGCGACCGAGGAGAAGACCACGAACAGATCGAGGTCCAGACCGGCGGTCAGCTCGTCGAGCAGTTCGGCGCCGGCGGCCTTGCCGTCGAGCACCCGGGCGATCTCCGCCTCGTCGGTGTCCGCCAGCGGCGCGGCGCCCTGGCCCACCCCGGCCGCGTGCACCACGCCGGTCGGCCTGTGCTCGGCGAGCAGCGCGGCCAGCGCCTCCCGGTCGGTCGTCGCGCAGGCGGCCACCACGACCTCGGCGCCCGCCTCGGTCAGCTCGGCGGCCAACGCGGCGGCGCCCGGCGCGTCCGCGCCCCGGCGGCTGGTCAGCACCAGCTTCGGCACCCCCCGGCCGACCAGCCAGCGGGCCGTCTCCGCGCCCAGCGCGCCGGTGCCGCCGGTGATCAGGACCGGACCGGACGGCGTCCACGGCGCGGCGGGTGCGGCACCGGAGGCGGCGCGCGCCAGGCGGCAGCCGTACGCCCCGGCGCCGCGCACGGCCACCTGGTCCTCGCCGGTGCCGCCGCCGAGGACGGCGACGGCACGCTCGGCCGACTGCGGGTCGAGGACGGCCGGGAGGTCGATCAGACCGCCCCAGCGCTGCGGGTGTTCGAGCGCCGCGACCCGTCCCAGGCCCCAGAGCTGGGCCTGGACGGGATCCCGCAGCGGGTCGGAGCGGCCGATCGACACGGCACCGCTGGTGACCAGCCAGAGCGGGGCGTCGACGCCCGCCTCGCCCAGCGCCCGCAGCAGCGCGACCGCACCGGACACCGGGGCGTCCGAGGGAAGCAGCGCCACGACGCCGGCGATTCCGGCCGCCCCGGCCGGGACGGCGTCGAGGGCGAACGGGAGCACCTCGGCGCCGGCCTCCCCCAGCGCGGCGGCCAGCGCGGCCCCGGGCTCGGAGCCCTCCGGCGCGGCCAGCAGCCACGTCCCGGAGAGGCCGGTCCCGACGAGCCCGGCGAGCGGCTTCCAGGTCGCCCGGTAGCGCCACGAGTCGATCACCGCGTCCTGACGGCGCGACCGCCGCCAGGCGGTGAGCACCGGCAGGACGGAGTCCAGACCCTCGGGCGCCCGGTCGGCGTCCAGGGTGGAGGCGAGGCCCGCCAGGTCCTCGTTCTCGACCGCCGCCCAGAACCGGGCCTCCGCCGGGTCGGCCGCGACGCTCGTCGGCTCGGCCGCCTCCGGCCAGTAGCGCTCGCGCTGGAAGGCGTAGGTCGGCAGCGGCACGCGCCGGGAGGCGGGCAGCAGCGCGGACCAGTCGATCGCGGCGCCCGCCGTCCACAGCGCGGACAGCGCGGTCAGGACGGTCTCGCGGCCGTCCCGGTCCTTGCGCAGCAGCGGCACGCCGACCACGTCCGGGGCGCTCTGCGCGGCGAGTGCGGTCAGCACACCGTCCGGACCGAGCTCGACGAGACGGGTGACGCCCTCGCGGTGCAGGGTCTCGACGCCGTCGGCGAAGCGGACGGCCTCCCGAACCTGCCGCACCCAGTACTCGGGGGTGGCGAGCAGGCCCGGCTCGGCGATCCCGCCGGTCAGGTTCGACACGATCGGGAACTGCGGCTCGGCGAAGGTCAACCCGCCGAGGACGGCGGCGAATTCGGCGAGCATCGGCTCCATCAGGGCCGAGTGGAAGGCGTGCGAGACCGCCAGCCGGCTGGTCTTGCGACCCTCGGCCTTCCAGCGCGCGGCGTACTCCTCGATCGTTTCGACCGGTCCGGAAACCACCACGGAGGTCGGGCCGTTGACGGCCGCGACATCCAGCCGGTCGCCGATCGCGTCGCGGACCTCGGCCTCGGCGGCCTGGACGGCGAGCATCGCCCCGCCGCTCGGCAGCGCGTCCATCAGCCGACCGCGCGCCGCCACCAGAGCGCACGCGTCCGCCAGCGAGAGGACGCCCGCCACATGGGCGGCCGCCACCTCGCCGATCGAGTGGCCGAGCAGCACGTCCGGGACCACGCCCCAGGACTCCAGCAGCCGGAAGGAGGCCACCTCGACCGCGAACAGCCCGGCCTGCGCCCACACCGTCCGGTCCAGGTCCTCGACGCCGTCGAGGACGACCTCGCGCACCGACCGCCCGAGCTTCCCGTCCAGCTTCGCGCAGACCGCGTCGAAGGCCGCCGCGAAGGCGGGGAAGGCCTCGTACAGCTCCCGGCCCATGCCGACCCGCTGCGCGCCCTGACCGGTGAACAGGAACGCCGTCCGCCCCTCGGTCGCGATCCCGGCGACGACCCCGCCCGAGGGGCGGCCGTCCGCCAGCGCGAGCAGGCCGTCCAGCAGCGCGGCCCGGTCGTCGCCGAGCACCACCGCACGGTGGGCCAGTCCGGTCCGCCCGGTGGCCAGCGACCACGCCACGTCCTGCGCACGGGCCCCTGACTCCGGCGCCCCGGACTCCAACTCCCCGGCCAGCCGGGCCGCCTGGGCCTTCAGGGCCCCGGCGCTCTGCGCCGACACCACCCACGGCGTCGGCCCGGTCGCGTCTCCGACCGACGCCGGCTCCTCGGCCGGCGCCTGCTCCAGCACCACATGGGCGTTGGTGCCGCTGATCCCGAAGGACGACACACCCGCCCGGCGCGGACGGTCCGCCTCCGGCCACGGCCGGGCCTCGGTCAGCAGCTCGACCGCACCCTCCGACCAGTCCACCTCGGAGGTCCGCTGCTCGGCGTGCAGGGTGGCCGGGAGCGTCCCGTGCCGCATCGCCTGCACCATCTTGATCACCCCGGCCACACCGGCCGCCGCCTGGGTGTGCCCGATGTTCGACTTGATCGAGCCCAGCCAGAGCGGCTCGTCGCCGCGGCCCCGGCCGTAGGTGGCCAGCAGCGCCTGCGCCTCGATCGGGTCCCCGAGCCGGGTCCCCGTCCCGTGCGCCTCCACCGCGTCCACCTCGGCCGCCTCCAGGCGGGCGTCGGCCAGCGCCTGGCGGATCACCCGCTCCTGCGCGGGCCCGTTCGGCGCGGTGAGGCCGTTGGACGCACCGTCCTGGTTGACGGCGCTGCCGCGCACCACCGCGAGCACCTGGTGCCCGTTGCGACGGGCGTCCGACAGCCGCTCGACCAGCAGCAGGCCGACCCCTTCGGACATACCGGTGCCGTCGGCGTCGGCCGAGAAGGCCTTGCAGCGACCGTCCGAGGCCAGGCCGCCCTGCCGGTCGAACTCCGTGATCACGCCGGGCGTGGCGAGGGTGGTCACGCCACCCGCCAGCGCCAGGTCGCACTCGCCGCCGCGCAGCGCCCGCACCGCGAGGTGCAGCGCCACCAGCGAGGAGGAGCAGGCGGTGTCGACCGTCATGGCCGGGCCCTCCAGCCCGAACACGTAGGCCAGTCGGCCGGAGGCGATGCTGGTCGCGCTGCCGGTCATCAGGTGGCCGAGCGCGCTGTCCGGGATCTGCATGCCGAGGCCGTAGTGGGACGCCGCCGCGCCGACGAAGACGCCGGTGGAGCGGTTGCCGAGGTCGGCGGTCACGATGCCGGCGTCCTCGAAGGCCTCCCAGGCGGTCTCCAGCAGCAGGCGCTGCTGCGGGTCCATCGCCAGCGCCTCGCGCGGCGAGATCCCGAACAGGCCCGCGTCGAACTCGGTGGCGCCGTCCACGAATCCGCCCCGGGCGGCCTGTCCGTGCGCCACGTCGAGGGGCCAGCCGCGGTCGGTCGGGAAGGCGGCGGTGCCGTCCTCGCCGGCGGCCACCAGCCGCCACAGGTCGGCCGGGGAGGCGACGCCGCCGGGCAGGCGGCAGGCCATGCCGACGATCGCGATCGGCTCGCCGGGGTCGGCCGTCGGCGCCGGCGTGGCGACGGCGGGGGCCGGTGCGCTCTCGCCCAGCAGCCTGGCGGCCAGGTGGTCGGCGAGCGCGGTCGGGTTCGGGTGGTCGAACACCGTGGTGGCGGGCAGCCGCAGGCCGGTCGCGGTGTTGAGCCGGTTGCGCAGTTCGACCGCGGTCAGCGAGTCGAAGCCGAGGTCGCGGAAGGCCTGCCGGGCGCCGATCGCTTCGGCGTCCGCGTAGCCGAGCACGGTGCCGGCGTTGCCGCGGACCAGGTCGAGCAGGATCTGCCGGCGCCGGCTCGCGGAGGCGTTGCGCAGCTGTCCGGCCAGGGTGCCGGTGTCGCCGGCCTCGCGCTCGGCGGCGCGGCGCACCGCGGGCCGGATCAGGCCGCGCAGCAGGGCCGGGACCTCGCCGCCGCCGGTGCGGTCCAGGGCGACCGGCACCAGGTGCGGGGCGGGCAGGGCGGTGGCCGCGTCGAAGAGGGCGAGGCCCTGTCCGCTGTCCAGGGCGGTGCCGAGCTTGTCGGTCCGCGCGTCGGCGCCCGGGTTCAGGTGCCGGGTCATCTCGCTGGCCTCCTGCCACAGGCCCCAGGCCAGTGACTGGGCGGGCAGCCCGAGGGCGCGCCGGTGGGAGGCGAGGGCGTCCAGGAAGGCGTTGGCCGCCGCGTAGTTGGCCTGGCCGCCGGTGCCGAAGGTGGCGGAGGCGGAGGAGTACAGCACGAACAGGGCGAGGTCGCGGTCGGCGGTCAGCTCGTGCAGGTTGACGGCGGCGTCGACCTTGGGCCGCAGGACGGCCTCGACCCGCTCGGGGGTCATCGCGTCGAACACGCCGTCGTCCAGGGTACCGGCCGCGTGGATCACGCCGGTGAGCGGGTGCTCGGCGGGGATCGCGGCGAGCACCGCGGCCAGCGCCTCGCGGTCGGCGGCGTCGCAGGCCGCGAGGGTCGTCTCGGCGCCCAGGTCCCGCAGCTCGTCGGCGAGTTCGGCAGCTCCCGGGCCGTCGGCACCGCGCCGGCTGAGCAGCAGCAGGTGCCGCACGCCGTGCTCGGCGACCAGGTGGCGGGCCAGCAGCCCGCCCAGGGTGCCGGTGCCGCCGGTGATCAGCACGGTGCCCTCGGGGTCGAGCGGCACCGGGACGGTGACCACGTTCTTGCCGACGTGCTTGGCCTGGCTGATGTGCCGGAACACGGCGGGCGCCTCACGGACGTCCCACGCGGTGATCGGCAGCAACCGCAGCGCACCGGACTCGAACAGTCCGATGATCTCCGCGGTGATCTCCCGGACCCGCTCCGGGCCCTCCTCCGCGGGGTTGAACGCCCGGTAGCGCACGCCGTGGTCGGCGGCGACCTGCTCGGCGTCGCGCGGGTCGGCCTTGCCCATGTCGGCGAAGCGCCCGCCCTCGGCGAGCAGCCGCAGTGAGGCGTCCGTGAACTCGCCGGCCAGCGAGTTCAGCACCACGTCCACGCCGCGTCCGCCGGTGGCGGTACGGAACGACTCCTCGAAGGCGAGGTCGCGGGAGGAGGCGATGTGGGCGTCGTCCAGACCGGCGGCGCGCAGCGCGTCCCACTTGCCGGGGTTGGCGGTGCCGTACACCTCCAGGCCCAGGTGCCGGGCCAGTTGGACGGCGGCCATGCCGACGCCACCGGCCGCCGCGTGCACCAGCACCGACTCGCCGGGCCGGGCGGCGGCCACGTCCACCAGACCGTAGTAGGCGGTCAGGAAGGCGACGGGCACCGAGGCGGCCTCGGCGAAGGTCCAGCCGGCCGGGATCCGGGCCAGCAGCCGCCGGTCGGTGACCGCCCGGTCGGCGAGGCCGCCGCCGTCGAAGTGGCCGAACACCCGGTCGCCGACGGCCAGATCGGTGACGTCCGCGCCGACCTCGGTCACCACACCGGCGGCCTCGGCGCCCATCACGGCCCGGTCGGGGTACATGCCGAGCGCGAGCAGCACGTCGCGGAAGTTCACGCCGGCCGCGCGGACGGCGACCCGCACCTGGTCGGCGCCCAGCGGGGCGTCGGCCTCGGCGGCGGGCACCAGGGCGAGGGCCTCCAGGGTGCCCTCCTCGGTGACGTCCAGGCGCCAGGCGCCGGGCCCGTCGGGGGCGGTGAGGCCGTGGGCGGCGCTCTGCCGGACGAGCCTGGGGGCGCGGGCCCCGCCCTCGCGCAGGGCGAGCTGCGGTTCGTCCTGGACGGTGGCCCAGGCCTGCCAGTCGGCGTCCTGGCCGGCCGGGTCGCGGTCCAGCAGCAGCACGCGGCCGGGGTGCTCCGACTGGGCGGAGCGCAGCAGGCCCCACACGGCCGCGCCGACCAGGTCGGTCACCGGCTGCCCGGGGGCGGCCGGGACGGCGCCGCGGGTGACGACCACCAGCCGGGTGTCGGCGAAGCGGTCGGCGGCGAGGAACTCCTGCACGGTGCGCAGGACTTCGGTGGTGGTCCGGCGGACGGCCAGGGCCGGCCCGCCGTCGGATGCGGCGGGCGGCAGGGTCAGCACGACCACCGGGGGCGTCGCGCCGTCCTCGACGGCGTCGATCCCCCGCCAGTGCGAGGTGTCGGGCCGGGCCGGGGCCGGCTGCGCCAGCGGGGTCCAGTCGACGGTGAACAGGGCGTCGTGGACGGCGCGTTCGCCGGCCCGCCGCAGCGTCGCGGCGGCGACCTCGCGCAGGGTCAGCGAGGCGATGTCGATCACCGGCGCGCCGGTGGGGTCGGCGGCGCGCAGGGCGACGCCGTCCGCGCGGACGGTCAACGCGACCCGGAGCACGGTGGCCCCGGTGGCCCGGAGGTGGACGCCGTCGAAGGAGAACGGCAGCCGGGTGCCGGCGGCGGGGTCGGCGGCGAGGCCGATGGCGTGCAGGGCGGCGTCCAGCAGTGCCGGGTGCATGCCGTAGCCGTCGGCCCGGACGTCCTGGGGCAGGGCGACCTCGGCGTAGACGGTGCTGCCGTCGCGCCAGGCGGCGCGCAGGCCCTGGAAGGCGGGGCCGTAGCCGTAGCCGGCCTCGGTGAGCGCCTGGTAGAAGCCCTCGACCTCGACCGGCCGGGCCCCGACGGGCGGCCAGACCGCGAGGTCGGGGCCGTCCTGCGGGGCGGTGGCGGCCGGGGCGAGGACGCCGGTGGCGTGGCGGACCAGCTCGGTGCCGGCGGCGTCCGGGCGGGAGAACACCTCGAAGGTCCGGCTGCCGGTCTCGTCGGCGGTGCCCACGCTCACCTGGACCGCGACGCCGCCCTGGGCGGGCAGCACCAGCGGCGCCTGGAGCACCAGTTCGGACAGCAGGGCGCAGTCGGCCCGCTCACCGGCGGTCAGCGCCATCTCCACGAAGGCGGTGCCCGGCACCAGCACGTCGCCGTGCACCGCGTGGTCGGCCAGCCAGTCCTGGCCGACCGCGCTCAGCCGTCCGGTCAGGACCAGGGCTCCGCCGGGCAGCGGGACGGCGGCGCCCAGCAGGGCGTGCTCGGTGACGACCTGGCCGACCGTACTCAGGTCGCCCGCGGCGACCACGGCCCGCGGCCAGTACCGCTCCCGCTGGAAGGCGTAGCTGGGCAGCTCGACCCGGCGGCCCGCGGGCACGACCGGGGTGAAGTCGACGGACGCGCCGGCGATCCAGGCCTCGGCCAGGGCGGTCAGCAGTTGCTCGGGGCCGCCCCGGTCGCGCCGCAGCGTGCCCAGCGCGGCCGCGTCGGCGCCGGCGGCGTCGGCGCTCTCCTGCACGCCGACGGTCAGCACCGGGTGGGGGCTGCACTCGACGAACACCGAGCGGCCGTCGGCGAGCAGGGCGCGGGTGGCCTGCTCGAACAGGACGGTGGAACGCAGGTTGTCGTACCAGTACCCGGCGTCCATCCGCGCGGTGTCAATGGGCTCACCGGTCAGCGTCGAGTAGAGCGGGACCCGGGAGGCGGTCGGGCTGATCCCGGCCAGCTCCGTCAGGACCCGTTCACGCACCCGCTCCACCTGGGCGGAGTGCGAGGCGTAGTCCACCGGGATCCGGCGGGCCCGCACCCCGTTCTCCTCGCAGAGCACCATCAGCGCGTCCAGCGCACCGGGCTCGCCCGAAACCACCGTCGAGGACGGGCCGTTGAACGCGGCCACCGAGATCCGGCCGTCGAAGCCGGCGATCAGCCCCACGGTGGTCTCCTGGCCGACCGCCAACGACACCATGCCGCCGTCACCGGCCAGTTCGATCAGCGCCCGGCTGCGCAGCGCGACCACCCGGGCACCGTCCTCGACGGACAGCGCACCCGCCACCACCGCGGCGGCGATCTCGCCCTGCGAGTGACCGATCACGGCCGAGGGCTCCACACCGTGCGCCCGCCAGACCTCGGCCAGCGACACCATCACGGCCCACAGCACCGGCTGGACCACGTCCACCCGGGACAGCAGCTCCTCGTCGTCCAGGGCCTCGGTGAGCGACCAGTCGGTGTACGGCGCCAGCGCCGCCTCGCACTCGGCCAGCCGGGACGCGAACACCGGTGCGGCGGCGGCCAGTTCACGCCCCATGCCGAGCCACTGCGAACCCTGGCCGGGGAAGACGAACACCACGTCGCCGGGAACCGCCCGGCCCTTCACGACGCCCTCGCCGTCGAGGGTGCCCAGGCCGTCCAGCAGGGCGGCCCGGTCGGCGCCCAGCACCACGGCGCGGTGCTCCAGGGCGGCCCGGGACAGCAGCGAGCGGGCCACCTCCGGCCCCGCGAGCTCGGGGCGCGCGGCCGCGAACTCCCGCAGCCGCTCGGCCTGCTCGGTGAGCGCGGCCGGGGTGCGGCCCGACAGCAGCCAGGGCTGCGGGCCCTCGGCGGCCTCGGGCTCGACGGTCCCGACGACCGGCACGGACTCCAGGATGACGTGGGCGTTGGTGCCGCTGATCCCGAAGGAGGACACCGCCGCCCGGCGCGGCCGGTCGAGCTCCGGCCACGGCCGGGCCTCGGTGAGCAGTTCCACCGCCCCGGCCGACCAGTCCACGTGCGGGGACGGCCGGTCCACGTGCAGGGTCGCGGGCAGCAGGCCGTTGCGCAGCGCCTGCACCATCTTGATCACGCCCGCCACGCCGGCGGCGGCCTGGGCGTGGCCGATGTTGGTCTTCACCGAGCCGAGCCAGAGCGGCTCACCGGCGCGCTCCTGGCCGTAGGTCGCGAGCAGTGCCTGCGCCTCGATCGGGTCGCCGAGCCGGGTGCCGGTGCCGTGCGCCTCGACGGCGTCCACCTCGGCGGCGGTCAGTCCGGCGTTGGCCAGGGCCTGCCGGATCACCCGCTGCTGGGCGGGCCCGTTGGGCGCGGCGAGGCCGTTGGAGGCGCCGTCCTGGTTGATGGCGCTGCCGCGGATCACCGCGAGCACCTGGTGGCCGTTGCGGCGCGCCGCGGACAGCCGCTCCAGCACCAGGATGCCGACGCCCTCGGCCCAGGAGGTGCCGTCGGCGGCGGCCGCGAAGGCCTTGCACCGGCCGTCGGCCGCCAGGCCGTTCTGCTTGTCGAACTCGGCGAACACCCCCGGGGAGACCATCACGGCGACACCGCCGGCGAGCGCCAGCTCGCACTCGCCGCGGCGCAGCGACTGGGCGGCCAGGTGCAGGGCGACCAGCGAGGAGGAGCAGGCCGTGTCCACGGTGACCGCGGGGCCCTCCAGGCCGAAGGTGTACGCGATCCGGCCGGACAGCACGCTGCTGACGGTTCCGGTGAGCAGGTGGCCCTCGACGTTGGCGGGCATCTCCATGCCGAGGCCGTAGCCGGAGGCGGAGGCGCCGATCACCACGCCGGTGGACGAGTGGCCGAGGGAGTACGGGTCGATGCCGGCGTTCTCGAACGCCTCCCAGGCCGTCTCCAGCACCAGGCGCTGCTGCGGGTCCATCGCGAGGGCCTCGCGCGGCGAGATGCCGAACATGCCGGCGTCGAAGTCGGTGGCGTTCTCGACGAAGCCGCCGCGCCGGACGTAGCCGCCGCCCTCGGGCCAGCCGCGGTCGGTGGGGAAGCCGGTGACGCCGTCCCGGCCCTCGGTGACCATCGCCCACAGCTGCTCGGCCGAGCGGACGCCGCCCGGGTAGCGGCAGCTCATGCCGACGATCGCGATCGGCTCGTCGTCCGCCGCGGCCGCCACCGGGCGCGTCGGCCGGGCCTCGTCGGGGGTGCCGAACAGCTCGCCGAGCAGGAACTCGGTCAGCGCGGCCGGCGTCGGGTGGTCGAAGACCAGCGTCGCCGCCAGCTTCAGGCCGGTCTCCGCGCCGAGCCGGTTGCGCAGCTCCACGGCGGTCAGCGAGTCGAAGCCCAGGTCGCGGAAGGCGCGTCGCGGCGCCACCGCCTCGGTCGACGGGCGTCCCAGCACCAGCGCGGTGCGGTCCCGGACCACCTCCAGCAGCAGCCGGGACCGCTCGCCCTCGGGCGCGGCGGCGAGCGAGTCCCGCAACTCCGAGGAGGGGGCGGACGATCCGGTGTCCCCGGCCGCGTCGGCCCGGTCGGCCAGGCCGCTCAGCAGCGGGCTGGGCCGGCCGGAGACGAAGGCGGGCCCGAACCGCTCCCAGTCGACGTCCGCGACGGCCACGCAGCCCTCGTCCCGGTCGACGACCCCGGCCAGCGCCCGGATCGCCGCCGTACGGTCCAGCGCGGACAGGCCACGGCGGCGCAGGTAGTCCTCGAAGCCGGCGTCCGCGGCCATGCCGGCCTCGGCCCACGGGCCCCAGGCGACCGAGGTCCCGGCCAGGCCGCGGGCCCTCCGGGCCTCCACCAGCGCGTCCAGGAAGGCGTTCCCGGCCGCGTAGGCGCCCTGGCCGCCGCTGCCCCAGGTGGCGGCGATGGAGGAGAAGACCACGAACAGGTCGACGTCGCCGGCCAGTTCGTCCAGGAGCGCGGCCCCGGCGGCCTTGCCGCCGATCACCTCGGCGACGGCCTCGGCGTCGGTCTCCATCAACGGGCCCGGCGCGCCGACCCCGGCGGTGTGCACCACGCCGCTCAGCGGGTGCTCGGCCGGGATCCCGGCCAGCAGCCCGGACAGCGCCTCCCGGTCGGTCACGTCGCAGGCGGCGACGGTCACCCGGGTGCCCAGCGCGGTCAGTTCGGCCACCAGCTCGTCCGCTCCCGGCGCGGCCGGGCCGCGGCGGCTGGTCAGCAGCAGGTGCGGCACGCCCCGCCCGGCCAGCCAGCGCGCCACGTCCCCGCCGAGGGCACCCGTGCCGCCGGTGATCAGGACGGTGCCGTCGGTGCTCCACTCCGCCGCGGGGGCCCCGGGCAGCGGTGCCCGGACCACCCGGCGGCCGAGCACCCGCGCCCCGCGCAGGGCCAGCTGGTCCTCCCCGCCCGCACCCGCGAGCAGCGCCGCCAGCCGGCGGCCCTCCTCGGCGGTGACGGTCTCCGGCAGGTCGACCAACCCGCCCCAGCGGCCGGGGTGTTCGAGCGCCGCGACCCGGCCGAGGCCCCACAGCAGGGACTGCTCGGGGGCCGCCGACCGGTCCTCGTCCCCGGTCGACACCGCGCCCCGGGTCAGGCACCAGAGCGGAGCCTGCGAGCCCGCGTCCCCGAGTGCCTGGACCAGCAGCAGCAGGGCGCCGAGGTCGGCGGGCACCGGAAGGCCCGCGGCGGCCGAACCGGCCACGAACACCACGCCGGCGAAGTCCTCGGCGGCCAGCCGCCCGGCGAGGGCGGGCCGGTCCCCGGTCAGCGGCAGCCGGGTGACCCGCGCACCGGCGGCCAGCAGCGCGGCGGCCACGTCCTCGGCGGCCGCGGACTCGTCCGCGGTGGCGAGCAGCCAGGTGCCGTTCGGCCCTGCGGTGTCCGGCAGCGGCAGCGGCTGCCACTCCACCCGGTAGCGCCAGGAGTCGACCACGGCCTCCTGGCGGCGCGAGCGCCGCCACGCGGAGAGCGCCGGGACGACGCCGTCCAGCACCTCCGGGGTGTCCGACAGCCGCAGGGTGGCGGCCAGTTCCGGGACGTCGGCGCGCTCCACGGCCGCCCAGAAGCGGGCGTCCTCGGCCGAGCCGGGCGCGTCGAGCGGGACGTCGGGCCAGTAGCGTTCGCGCTGGAAGGCGTACGTCGGCAGGTCGAGGCGGCGCCCGGCCGACAGCACGGACCGCCAGTCGAGTTCGGCGCCGGTCGTCCACAGGGTGGCGAGCGCGGTCAGCGCGGTCTCGGACTCCACGCGGTCACGGCGCATCAGCGGGGCGACCACGCCCTCGGCGAGCTGCTGCCCGACCAGACCCGACAGCACGGCGTCCGGGCCCAGCTCCACGAACCGGGTCACGCCCTCGCGGTGCAGGGCCTCGACGCCGTCGGCGAAACGGACGGCCTCACGGACCTGACGCACCCAGTACTCGGGGGTGGCGAGCAGCCCCGGCTCGGCGATCCCGCCGGTCAGGTTCGACACGATCGGGACCTGCGGCTCGGCGAAGGTCAACTTCGCCAGAACGGCGGCGAATTCGGCGAGCATCGGCTCCATCAACGCCGAGTGGAAGGCGTGCGAGACCGTCAGCCGGCGGATCTTGCGGCCCTCGGCCGACCAACGCGCGGCGAACTCCTCCACCACCTCCGCCGATCCGGAAACCACCACGGAGGTCGGGCCGTTGACGGCCGCGACGTCCAGGCGGCCGCCGATCGCGTCACGGATCTCGGCCTCGGTGGCCTGCACGGCGAGCATCGCGCCGCCGCTCGGCAGCGCGTCCATCAGCCGGCCGCGCGCCGCCACCAGCGCACAGGCGTCGGCCAGCGAGAGGACGCCCGCCGCGTGGGCGGCGGCGATCTCACCGATCGAGTGGCCGAGCAGGAAGTCGGGGGTCACACCCCAGGATTCGAGCAACCGGAAGGACGCCACCTCGACCGCGAACAGCCCGGCCTGCGCCCACACCGTACGGTCCGGATCCTCGACGCCGTCGAGGACGACCTCACGCACCGACCGCCCGAGCCTCCCGTCCAGCTCCGCACAGACCGCGTCGAACGCCGACGCGAACACCGGGAACGCCTCGTAGAGGTCCCGGCCCATCCCGACCCGCTGCGCACCCTGCCCCGTGAACAGGAACGCCGTCCGGCCCTCCATCGCGACACCCGCGACCACGCCGCCCGTCGGACGCCCGTCCGCCAGCGCGCCGAGGCCGTCCAGCAGCCCCTCACCGCCACCGGTGCCCAGCACCACCGCGCGGTGGGCCAGCGCGGCCCGGGTCGTCGCCAGGGACCACGCCGCGTCGCCCGCGTCCACGTCCGGACCGAACCGCTCGGCCAGCCGCGCCGCCTGGCCCCGCAGCGCCTGCGCGCTCTGCGCCGACACCGGCCACGCCACCGGGCGGACGCCCTGCCCGGGCGCCTCCGGTTCCGTCCGCGGCTCGGCCTCGGCCGGGCTCTCCTCGATGAGCACATGGGCGTTGGTACCGCTGACGCCGAACGCGGAGACGCCGATCCGTCGGGTCCGCTCCGCCTGCGGCCAGGGCCGTGCCTCGGTCAGCAGCTCGACGCCGCCGCCCGTCCACTCGACGTGCGGGGTGGGCGCGTCCACGTGCAGAGTGGCCGGGAGCACGCCGTTGCGCAGCGCCAGCACGCTCTTGATCACGCCGACCGCGCCGGCGGCGGCCTGGGTGTGTCCGACGTTGGACTTCAGCGAGCCGAGCAGCAGCGGCCGGTCGGCCGTGCGGCCCCGGCCGTAGACGGCCTGCAGCGCCTCTGCCTCGATCGGGTCGCCGAGGCGGGTGCCGGTGCCGTGCGCCTCCACGGCGTCCACGTCGGCCGCCTCCAGCCGGGCGTTGGCCAGCGCCTGCCGGATCACCCGCTCCTGCGAGGGACCGTTCGGCGCCGTCAGACCGTTCGAGGCGCCGTCCTGGTTGACCGCGCTGCCCCGCACCACCGCCAGCACCTCGTGCCCGTTGCGGCGGGCGTCGGAGAGCCGTTCCAGCAGCAGGACGCCGACGCCCTCGGACCAGCCGGTGCCGTCCGCCGCCGCCGCGAAGGACTTGCAGCGGCCGTCGGCGGCCAGGCCGCCCTGCTTGCCGAACTCGGCGAAGGCGGCCGGGGTGCTGATCACCGCGACGCCGCCGACGAGGGCCAGGCCGCACTCTCCCTGGCGCAGCGACTGGACCGCCAGGTGCAGTGCCACCAGCGCGGAGGAGCACGCGGTGTCCACGGTGACGGCCGGGCCCTCCAGCCCGAACACGTACGAGAGCCGGCCGGAGAGCACCCCGCTCGCGGTGCCGGTCAGGTGGTATCCCGCGGTGTTCTCCGGGAGCCGGCCGGCTCCGTCGTAGCCGGACGGGGAGGCGCCGACGAAGACGCCGGTCGCCGTGCCGGCCACCGAGTGGGGATCGATGCCCGCCCGTTCGAAGGTCTCCCAGGCGACCTCCAGCAGCAGTCGCTGCTGCGGGTCCATCGCCAGCGCCTCGCGCGGGTTGATGCCGAACAGCTCGGCGTCGAACCCGGTCGCGTCGCCGAGGAAGCCGCCCCGGCGGGCGTAGTCGCGGCTGCCGGGGAAGGACTCCTCCCAGCCGCGGTCGGTCGGGAACCCGCCGATCGCGTCGGTGCCGTCCGCGACCAGCCGCCACAGGTCCTCCGGGCCGGTGACGCCGCCCGGCAGCCGGCAGCCCAGCGCGACGATCGCGATCGGCTCGCGGGCCGCCGCCTGGATCTCCCGGTTCTGCCTGCGCAGGCGCTCGACCTCCTTGAGGGAGGCCCGAAGTGCTTCGACCGCCTTGTCACCGCGGGTGTTCATCGATTTCTCCATGGCTCAGGCGTCGTCTCGTTCGGTGTTCAGGGCCATCTCGATCAGCGCGTCGGCGTCCAGATCGTCCAGGTCGTCCAGATCATCAAGGTCGTCCGGCACGTCCGGACCGTCCGGCTGCTCCGGGCCGTCGGGCCGGTCGGGTGTGCCGGGTGTGCCCGACGGCGCCGGGTCCGCCAGGCTCAGCAGGGTGTCCATCAGTCCGGCCTCCCGCAGCCGCTCGATCGGGATGGCCGCCAGCGCCGCGCGGACCGCCGCCTCGTCCGGGCCGGCGGGCCGCTCCTCGACCAGGACGCCCAGCTCCTCGCCGAGGAAGGCGGCCACCCGCTGGGGGGTGCGGTGGTTGAACACCAGGCTCGGCGGCAGGCGCAGGCCGGTCACCCGGCTCAGCCGGTTGCGCAGCTCGACCGCGGTCAAGGAGTCGAAGCCGAGGTCCTTGAACGCCTGGCCGGCCGCGACGGAGCGGCCGTCCTGGTAGCGCAGCACGGTGGCCGCCTCGGCCCGCACCACGTCGACCAGGATCTGCGGGCGCCGGCGCGGCGGCGCCGCCGCCAGCCGGGCGGCGAGGGCGGACGCCTCGTCGACGTCTCCCGTCGCGGCCGGCTCCGCGCCCGCGGCCGCCGTCGGCTCGTCCAGCAACTCGTGCAGCAGCGGGCTGGGCCGGACGGAGGTGAACGCCGCGCCGAAGACCTCCCAGTCCACGTCGGCCACGGTCAGACCGCTCTCCGCCCGGTCGACGGCCTGGGCGAGGGCCTGAACGCCGACTTCGGGATCCATCGGGGTGACGCCGCGGCGCAGCAGGCCGCCGGTGTCCCCGCTGACGGCCAGTCCGGCGCCCGCCCACGCTCCCCAGGCCACCGAGGTGCCGGCCAGGCCGCGGGCCCGGCGGTGCTCCACCAGGGCGTCCAGGAAGGCGTTGCCCGCCGCGTACGCGCCCTGTCCGCCGCCGCCCCAGACCGCGGCGATCGAGGAGAAGACGACGAACTGCTCAAGGTCGAGCCCGGCGGTCAGCTCGTGCAGGTGCACCGCTCCCCCGAGCTTCGCGGCCAGCACCGCGTCGAGCCCGTCGGTGTCGGCCTCGTCCAGCCGGCCCAGGCCGTCGACCCCGGCGGCGTGCAGCACCGCGGTCAGCGGCAGGTCCTGCGGCACGGCGGCCAGCACGCGGGCCAGGGCGTCGCGGTCGGCCACGTCGCACGCGGCGAGGGTGACCCGGCTGCCGTACCCGGCCAGTTCGGCCGCGAGCTCCCGCGCACCGGGGGTGTCCGCCCCACGCCGGCCGAGCAGCACCAGGTGCGCGGCGCCGCGCCGGGCCAACCACCGGGCGGAGTCGGCGCCGAGCGCGCCCAGCCCGCCGGTCACCAGGACCGTTCCGGTGGGCCGCCAGCCCTCGGGCGCCGGAACGGCGGTGTCCAGCGGGGCGCGCACCAGTCGGCGGGCCAGCAGGCCCGTCCCGCGGATCGCGACCTGGTCCTCGCCGGGGTCCTCGCCGAGCAGGACGGTCAGCAGGTCGCCGGCACGGGCGTCCACGGTGACCGGCAGGTCGACCAGGCCGCCCCAGCGCTCCGGGTTCTCCAGCGCGGCCACCCGGCCGAGGCCCCAGACCGACGCCTGGGCCGGGCTGTCCAGCGGATCGTCCCCGCCGGTGCGGACGGCGCCCCGGGTGGCCACCCAGAGCGGCGCCTCGATCCCCGCGCGGCCGAGCGCCTGGAGCAGGGCCACGGTGGCGGCGGTGCCCTCGGGCAGCGCCGATCCGGGCAGCGCGGAGCCGACGGCGGCGGTCAGCGACAGGACGCCGGAGACCTCACCCGCCGCTCCGGCCGCCTCGGCGAGCCGGGCGGCCAGCGCGTCCCGGCCGGTGCCGGGGTCGACCACGACGGTGACCTCGGCCCCGGCGGACCGGAGCGCGGCGGTGGCCCACTCGGTCAGCTCGGAGTCCTGCGGCGCGACGACCAGCCAGCCGCCGTCCAGCAGCCCCGTGGCGGGCAGGCCGGTCAGCGGCGTCCAGTCGACGCGGTAGCGCCAGCCGTCGATCGTCGCGTCCCGGCGGCGCCGGGTCCGCCACGCGGCGAGCGCGGGCACGACCGGGTCCAGCGCCTGCGGGCCGAGGTCCAGCGTGTCGGCCAGCTCCGCCAGGTCCCCGCGTTCCACGGCGGCCCAGAACCCGGCCTCCGCCGGGTCGGCGTCCTGCGGCTTGCCGGCCGGGGCCGGGGCCTGGTCCGGCCAGTAGCGGTCCCGTTGGAAGGCGTAGGTCGGCAGCGGAAGGTGACGGGCCGTGGGCAGCAGCGCGGACCAGTCGATTCCGGCGCCAGCCGTCCAGAGCACGGCCAGCGCGGTCAGGACGGTCTCGCGGCCGTCCCGGTCCTTGCGCAGCAGCGGCACGCCGACCGCGTCGGGGGCGCTCTGCGCGGCGAGCGCGGTCAGCACACCGTCCGGGCCCAGCTCGACGAGGCGGGTGACGCCCTCGCGGTGCAGGGCCTCGACGCCGTCGGCGAAGCGAACGGCCTCCCGGACCTGCCGCACCCAGTACTCGGGGGTGGTGAGGAGGCCGGGATCGGCGATCCCGCCGGTCAGGTTGGAGACGACCGGGATCCGCGGCTCGGCGAAGGTCAACCCGCCGAGCACGGCGGCGAATTCGGCGAGCATCGGCTCCATCAGGGCCGAGTGGAAGGCGTGCGAGACCGTCAGCCGGCTGGTCTTGCGACCCTCGGCCTTCCAGCGGGCCGCGAACTCCTCCACCACCTCGACGGGGCCGGAGGCCACGAGGGAGGTGGGGCCGTTGACGGCCGCGACGTCCAGGCGGTCGCCGATCGCGTCGCGGACCTCGGCCTCGGTGGCCTGCACCGCCAGCATCGCCCCGCCGCTCGGCAGCGCGTCCATCAGCCGGCCCCGCGCCGCCACCAGGGCGCACGCGTCGGCGAGCGAGAACACGCCCGCCACATGGGCGGCCGCGATCTCACCGATCGAGTGCCCGAGCAGGAACTCCGGTGCCACGCCCCAGGATTCGAGCAACCGGAACGAGGCCACCTCGACCGCGAACAGCCCGGCCTGCGCCCACACCGTCCGGTCCAGATCCTCGACGCCCTCGAACACCACGTCCTTCACCGGACGGTCCAGCAGCAGGTCGAACTCCGCGCAGACCGCGTCGAAAGCCGCCGCGAAGGCGGGGAACTCCTCGTACAACTCCCGCCCCATGCCGACCCGCTGCGCACCCTGACCGGTGAACAGGAACGCCGTCCGCCCCTCCGTCGCGACACCGGAGACGACCCCGCCCGACGGGCGGCCGTCCGCCAGCGCGGCCAGACCGTCCAGCAGCGCCGCCCGGCCGTCGCCGAGCAGCACCGCTCGGTGCTCCAGCGCGGCCCGGGAGAGCAGCGTCCCCGCCACCTCAACCGGCGCGAACTCCGGCTCCCCGCCGAGGAATTCGGCGAGCCGCCCGGCCTGCGCCGCCAGCGCGCCGGCCGAGCGTCCCGACACGATCCAGGGCAGCACGCCCTGTGTGGTCTCCGTCTCCTCGACCGCCACCGCCGGAGCGGCCTCCAGGATCACGTGGGCGTTGGTGCCGCTGATCCCGAAGGAGGACACGCCCGCGCGACGCGGGCGACCGGCCTCCGGCCACGGCCGGGCCTCGGTCAGCAGCTCGACCGCGCCCGCCGACCAGTCCACCTCGAAGGTCCGCTGCTCCGCGTGCAGGGTGGCCGGGAGCACGCCGTGCCGCAGCGCCTGCACCATCTTGATGACGCCCGCCACACCGGCCGCGGCCTGGGTGTGGCCGATGTTGGACTTGATCGAGCCCAGCCACAGCGGCTCGTCACCGCGGCCCTGGCCGTAGGTGGCCAGCAGCGCCTGGGCCTCGATCGGGTCGCCCAGGCTGGTGCCGGTGCCGTGCGCCTCCACCGCGTCCACCTCGGCGGCCGACAGCCCGGCACTCGCCAGCGCCTGCCGGATCACCCGCTGCTGGGCCGGGCCGTTGGGCGCCGTCAGACCGTTGGACGCGCCGTCCTGGTTGACCGCGCTGCCGCGCACCACCGCCAGCACCTGGTGCCCGAGCCGCCGGGCGTCCGACAGCCGCTCGACCACCAGCACGCCGACGCCCTCGCCCCAGCCCGTACCGTCCGCGTCCGCCGCGAAGGGCTTGCAGCGGCCGTCCGCCGCCAGCCCGCCCTGCCGGGCGAACTCGGTGAACACCCCGGAGCCGGTCATCACCGTCACACCGCTCGCGAGGGCCAGGTCGCACTCGCCGGAGCGCAGCGCCTGCGCCGCGAGGTGCAGCGCGACCAGCGAGGACGAGCAGGCCGTGTCCACGGTCATCGCCGGGCCCTCCAGCCCGAACGCGTACGCCACCCGGCCGGACAGGACGCTGGTCGCGCCACCGGTCAGCCGGTGCCCCTCGGTGTCCTGGGGCAGGTCCACGTCGACGCCGTAGTAGGAGGGCGCGGCGCCGGCGAAGACGCCGATCGGCTCGCCCTTGAGCGCCCGGGGATCGAGGCCGGCGGATTCGAAGGCCTCCCAGGAGGCCTCCAGCAGCAGCCGCTGCTGCGGGTCCATCGCCAGCGCCTCGCGCGGCGAGATCCCGAACAGGCCGGCGTCGAAGTCCGCGACGCCGTCGACGAAGCCCCCGAGGGTGGCGTAGGCGCCGGACTGCCCGGTGAGGTCCCAGCCGCGGTCGGCCGGGAACCGCACGATCCCGTCCCCGCCCGTGGAGACCAGTCGCCACAGGTCGGCCGGGGAGGCCACGTGGCCGGGGAAGCGGCAGGACATGCCGACGATGGCGATCGGCTCGCCGGGGTCCGCGACGGCAGCCGTCGCGCGGGGCCGGTCGGCCTCCTCGGCCGCGCCGAGCAGCAGGGTGGCGAGGAAGTCCGCGAGGGCCGCGGCCGTCGGGTAGTCGAACACCAGGGTGGCGGGCAGCCGCCGGCCGGTGGCGGTGTTCAGCCGGTTGCGCAGTTCCACCGCGGCCAGCGAGTCGACGCCGAGGTCCTTGAACGCCTGCTGCGGCCCGACCGCCTCGGCACCCGCGTGGCCGAGCACGGTGGCCGTGTTCGTCCGGACCAGGTCGAGCAGCAGTTGCCGCCGCTCGCCGTCCTCCAGGCCCCGGAGGCGGCGTTCCAGCGTGGCCTGCCCGCCCGTCACCGGGCCGTCGGCGGCCTGCCGCAGGGTGGGGCGGACCAGGCCGCGCAGCAGGGACGGCGGCTCGGCGCCCGAGGCGCGGGCGGCCGCGAGGTCGAGCGGGACCGGCAGCAGGTGCGCGGCGGGCAGGGCGGCCGCGCGATCGTGGAGGGCCAGTCCGAGCTCGGCGGTCAGCGTGCCGGAGAGCCGGTCGCCGCTGGTCACGGTGGAACCCTCGGCGAGGTGCCCGGTGAGGGCGCTGGCCTTCGCCCACAGGCCCCAGCCGAGCGACTGCGCGGGCAGGCCGTGCGCCCGGCGGTGCGCGGCGAGGGCGTCCAGGAAGGCGTTCGCGGCCGCGTAGTTGGCCTGGCCGCCGGTGCCGAAGGTCCCCGCGGCGGAGGAGTAGAGCACGAACGCGGCCAGGTCGGCGTCGGCGGTGAGCTCGTGCAGGTTGACGGCCGCGTCCACCTTGGGGCGCAGCACCGCGTCGAGCCGGGCCGGGGTGAGCGCGCCGAACACGCCGTCGTCCAGGACGCCCGCGGTGTGCACGACGCCGGTGAGCGGGTGCTCGGCGGGGATCGAGGCGAGCACCGCGGCCAGCGCCTCGCGGTCGGCGGCGTCGCAGGCCGCGACGGTCGCCTCGGCGCCCAGTTCCCGCAGTTCGGCGACCAGCTCCGCGGCGCCGGCGGCGGCCGGGCCCTGACGGCTCAGCAGGAGCAGGTGCCGTACGCCGTGCCCGGAGACCAGGTGGCGGGCCAGCAGACCGCCCAGGGTGCCGGTGCCGCCGGTGATCAGGACGGTGCCCTCGGGGTCGAGCGGCGCCGGGACGGTGAGGACGTTCTTGCCGATGTGCCGGGCCTGGCCGATGTGCCGGAAGGCCTCGACGGCGTTGCGCACGTCCCAGGCCGTGGTCGGCAGGTCGTGCAGCGCGCCGGCGTCGAACAGGGCGATGACCTCGGCGAGGATCTCGCCCATCCGCACCGGTCCGGCCTCGCCGAGGTCGAAGGCGCGGTAGCGGACGTCCTCGCGCGGGAGGTCGGTGCGGACGTCGGCCTTGCCCATCTCCAGGAAGCGGCCGCCGGGCGCGAGCAGGCGCAGCGAGGCGTCGACGAACTCGCCGGCCAGCGCGTTGAGCACGACGTCCACACCGCGTCCGCCGGTGGCGGCCCGGAAGGACTCCTCGAAGTCCAGGTCGCGGGAGGAGGCGATGCGGGTGTCGTCGAGGCCCTGGGCGCGCAGCACGTCCCACTTGCCGGTACTGGCCGTGCCGTAGACGTCGAGGCCCAGGTGCCGGCCGAGCTGGACGGCGGCCATGCCGACGCCCCCGGCCGCGGCGTGCACCAGCACGGACTCGCCGGGCCGGACGTCGGCCAGGTCGCGCAGCCCGTAGTAGGCCGTCGCGAACACCAGCGGGACGGCGGCGGCCCGGCCGAAGGTCCAGCCGTCGGGGATGCGGGCCAGCAGGTCGCGGGCCGTGACCGCGGTGGCGGCGATGCCGCCGGAGAAGAAGCCGAACACCCGGTCGCCGGGGGCGAGGTCGGTGACGCCGGGGCCGGTCCCGACCACCACGCCGGACGCCTCGGCGCCCATCGGCGCGCGCTCCGGGTACATGCCGAGCGCGAGCAGCACGTCGCGGAAGTTCACGCCGGCGGCGCGGACGGCGACCCGCACCTCGCCGGGGCCGAGCGGCCGGTCGGCGTCCGGCGCGGGGACCAGGGCGAGGTTCTCCAGCGTCCCCGGGCCGAGGGTGTCCAGGCGCCAGGCCTCCCGGCCGGACGGCACGGCGAGCGTGTCCGAGGGCCGGGCCAGCCGGGCGGCGAGGACGGCGCCGTCGCGGACGGCCAGCACCGGCTCGTCGCCGTGGGCGGCCACCGGGCACCAGTCGTCGGCCGGGGCCTCGCCCTCCAGGTCGACCAGCACGATCCGGCCGGGGTTCTCGGTCTGCGCGGAGCGGACCAGGCCCCGGACCGCGGCGGCGACCAGGTCGACGGGCTCCTGACCGACGGCGACGGCGCCGCGGGTCACGACCACCAGCCGGGTGTCCGCCAGCCGATCCTCGGCCAGCCAGGCCTGGAGGTCCGTCAGGAGGCGGCCGGCCGTCTCCCGCACCCTGGCGGGCAGGTCGACGGCCTCGGCAGCGGTCGTGGGGACGGGCAGCACGACGGCCCGCGGCACCGGGCGTCCGTCGTCGAGCGCGGCGACCAGCTCGGCGAGCCCGGTGTACCGGGGCGCGTCGAGCGGCGGGACGGCGGGCGCGGGGGTGTCCGCGCCGCCCGGGGCGGGCGCACCGAGCACGGCCCAGGTCGCGGGCCCGGAACCGGCGGCGCCCGACGGCGTGACCGGGGTCCAGTCCAGCGCGAACAGCGCCTCGGCGACGGCCGGGCCGACGGCGGGGCGCAGCTGCTCGGCCTCGACCTCCCGCAGTACCAGGGACTCGATGGTCATGACGGGCGCCCCGGTGCCGTCGGCGACACTCAGCGCCACGCCGTCGGCGGTCACGGTCAGGGTGACCCGCAGCACGGCGGCACCGGCCGCGTGCAGCCGGACGCCGGTCCAGGCGAACGGCATCCGGGCGGCCCGGTGGGCGTCCACGGCGGCGGAGAAGCCGACCGCGTGCAGCGCGGCGTCCAGCAGCGCGGGGTGCAGCCCGTACGCCTGCGCCTGGCCGGCGGCGGCCTCGGGGAGCAGCACCTCGGCGTGGACGCTGTCGCCGTCGCTCCAGGCCGCGTGCAGCCCCTGGAACACCGGTCCGTAGCCGTAGCCGACGGCCGTCAGGCGGTCGTAGAAGCCGTCGAGGTCGACGGGCTCGGCCCCCACGGGCGGCCAGGTCCCGGCAACGGCGGAGCCGTCGGCAGCCGGGGTGGCGGAGCCGTCGGCGGCCGAGGCGGCGGCGCCCGCCGGGGAGAGCACCCCGGTCGCGTGGCACACCCACGCGGAGTCCTCCGCCTCGGAGCGCGACAGGACCTGCACGGTACGCTCCCCGGCCTCGTCGGCCTCGGAGACGCTCACCTGGACGGCGACGCCGCCCTGCTGCGGCAGCACCAGCGGCGACTGGATCACCAGCTCGCGCAGCACCTCGCAGCCGGCCTCGCGGCCCGCCCTCAGCGCCATCTCCACCAGGGCGGTGCCGGGGACGAGCACGGTGTCCAGGACGGCGTGGTCGGCGAGCCAGGGGTGCACGGCCAGGCTCAGCCGCCCGGTCAGCACCAGTCCCCCGCCGTGCAGGGCGACGACCGCGCCCAGCAGCGGGTGCCGGGCCCCGGTCTGGCCGAGGGCCTTCACGTCGCCCGCCCCGGCGGTCGGCTTCGGCCAGTACCGCTGCCGCTGGAAGGCGTAGGTCGGCAGGTCGAGCCGGCGTCCACCGGTGACGACCAGGGACCAGTCGAGTTCGGTGCCGCTCGTCCACAGGGTGGCGAGCGCGGTCAGCGCGGTCTCGGACTCCGCGCGGTCACGGCGCATCAGCGGGGCGACCACGCCCTCGGCGAGCTGCTGCCCGACCAGGCCCGACAGCACGGCGTCCGGGCCCAGCTCGACGTAGCGGGTCACGCCCAGGCCGTGCAGGGCCTCGACGCCGTCGGCGAAGCGGACGGCCTCGCGGACCTGGCGGACCCAGTAGTCGGGGGTGGTGAGCAGGCCGGGATCGGCGAGCGTCCCGGTCAGGTTGGAGACGACCGGGATGATCGGCTCGGCGAAGGTCAACCCGCCGAGCACAGCGGCGAATTCGGCGAGCATCGGCTCCATCAGCGCCGAGTGGAAGGCGTGCGAGACCGTCAGTCGACGGGTCTTGCGGCCCTCGGCCGACCAACGGGCGGCGAACTCCTCCACCACCTCGGTCGGACCGGAAACCACCAGCGCGGTCGGGCCGTTGACGGCCGCGACATCCAGGCGGTCGCCGATCTCCGAACGCACCTCCGGCTCGGCGGCCTGCACCGCCAGCATCGCCCCGCCCTCGGGCAGCGCGTCCATCAGCCGACCGCGCGCCGCCACCAGGGCGCACGCGTCGGCGAGGGAGAACACGCCCGCCACATGGGCGGCGGCGATCTCACCGATCGAGTGCCCGAGCAGGAACTCCGGTGCCACGCCCCAGGATTCGAGCAGCCGGAACGAGGCCACCTCGACCGCGAACAGCCCGGCCTGCGCCCACACCGTCCGGTCCAGATCCTCCGCACCCGCGAAGACGACCGCGCGCACCGACCGCCCGAGCTTCCCGTCCAGCTCCGCACAGACCGCGTCGAAGGCCGCCGCGAAGGCGGGGAAGGCCTCGTACAACTCCCGCCCCATGCCGACCCGCTGCGCACCCTGACCCGTGAACAGGAACGCCGTCCGCCCCTCCGTCGCGACACCGGAGACGACCCCGCCCGAGGGACGACCGTCCGCCAGTGCGCCGAGGCCGTCCAGCAGCGCCGCCCGGTCGGACCCGAGCAGCACCGCTCGGTGCTCCAGCGCGGCCCGGGAGAGCAGCGTCCCCGCCACCTCCACTGGCGCGAACTCCGGCTCGCCGCCGAGGAATTCGGCCAGTCGCCCGGCCTGCGCCGCCAGTGCCTCGGACGATCCGCCCGACACCGGCCACGGCGCCACGCCGTTCGGCGCCGGGGGCTCCTCCAACGGAGCCCCCTCCCCCGAAGCCCCCTCCGCCGAAATCTCCGGCGCCGACTCCAGGATGACGTGGGCGTTGGTGCCGCTGATCCCGAAGGAGGACACACCCGCGCGACGCGGACGGTCCGCCGCCGGCCACGGCCGGGCCTCGGTCAGCAGCTCGACCGCGCCGGTCGTCCAGTCGACGTGCGGGGACGGCGCGTCCGCGTGCAGGGTGGCCGGCAGGACGCCCTGCCGCATCGCCTGCACCATCTTGATCACCCCGGCCACACCGGCCGCCGCCTGGGTGTGCCCGATGTTCGACTTGATCGAGCCGAGCCACAGCGGCCGCCCCTCGGGGCGCTCCTGCCCGTAGGTGGCCAGCAGCGCCTGCGCCTCGATCGGGTCGCCCAGGCTGGTTCCGGTGCCGTGCGCCTCGACGGCGTCCACCTCGGCCGCCTCCAGGCGGGCGTTGGCCAGCGCCTGCCGGATCACCCGCTCCTGCGAGGGACCGTTCGGGGCGGTCAGACCGTTCGACGCACCGTCCTGGTTGACCGCGCTCCCCCGGACCACCGCCAGCACCTCGTGCCCGAGCCGCTGCGCGTCCGACAGCCGCTCCAGCACCAGCACGCCGACGCCCTCGCCCCAGCCCGTGCCGTCCGCGTCCGCCGCGAAGGCCTTGCAGCGGCCGTCCGCCGCCAGCCCGCCCTGCCGGTTGAAGCTGGCGTACCCGCCGGGGGTGGACATCACGGTGGCGCCGCCCGCGAGGGCCAGGTCGCACTCGCCGGAGCGCAGCGCGTGCGCCGCGAGGTGCATGGCGACCAGCGAGGACGAGCAGGCCGTGTCCACGGTGACCGCCGGGCCCTCCAGCCCGAACACGTACGAGAGCCGGCCGGACATCACGCTGGCGGTGGTGCCGGTGGCGATGTGCCCCTCCAGGCCCTCCGGGGAGGCGAGCGCGACCAGGCCGTAGTCCTGGCCGTTGGTGCCCGCGAACACCCCGGTCCGGCTGCCGCGCAGCGCGCGCGGGTTCAGGCCGGCGGCCTCGAAGGCCTCCCAGGAGGCCTCCAGCAGCAGGCGCTGCTGCGGGTCCATGGCGGTGGCCTCGCGCGGGCTGATGCCGAAGAACGCCGCGTCGAACTCGTCGGCGTCGTGGAGGAAGCCGCCCTGCCGGGCGTAGTCGTCGTCCTCGTCCTCGGCCCAGCCCCGGTTGGTCGGGAAGTCGCCGACCGCGTCGGTGCGTCCGGCCACCAGCCGCCACAGCTCGGCGGGCGTCCGCACCCCGCCGGGGAAGCGGCAGCCCATGCCGACGATGGCGATCGGCTCCTGCGCGCGGTCCTCGATGGTGCGGATCCGGCGGTGCGCCTGGCGGAGCTCGCCCGTCACCCACTTCAGATGGTCGAGCAGCTTCTGGTCATCCGCCATGGATCTTCCCCTTCACGAACGGTGCCTCGACGACGATCAAGCCGGGCCCCCGAATTCCTTCCGGATGAGGTCGAGGACCTCATCGGCGCTGGCGTCGTCCAGCGCGTCGTCCGATTGCGTCTCGCCCGTGCCCGCCAGGCGGGCCAGCAGGCCCTGGAGCCGGGCGGCGACGTCCGCCCGTTCCCGCTCGTCGGCGTCGAGCCGCAGCAGCCTGGCCTCCAGCCGGTCCAGGTCCGCCACCAGGTCGACCGTCCGGTCGGCCTCCTCCGGCAGCAGCAGGCTGCCGAGGTGGGCGCCGAGCGCGGTGGGCGTCGGGTGGTCGAACACCAGCGTGGCCGGCAGGTTGAGACCGGTCTCGTGGTGCAGCAGGTTGCGGAACTCCACCGCGATCAGCGAGTCGAACCCGATCGAGCGGAACGCCTGGTCCGGTGCGACGGCCTCGGCGCTGTCGCGGCCGAGGACCGCGGCGGCGCGGGCGCGGACCAGGTCGAGCAGCATCCGCTGCCGCTGCGGGGCGGGCAGCGCCGCCAGTTCCCGGCGCAGCCCGGCGGAGCCGTCGAGGACGACCGCCTCGGCCACCGACGGGACCAGCGCCGCGAACTCCGCCAGGTCGCGCATCAGCGGGTTCGGCCGCGTCCCGGCGAACCGGGGCGCGAAGGTGGGCCAGTCGATGTCCGCGACCACCAGGTTCGGCCGGTCCCCGCCGATCGCCCGGGCCAGGGCCCGGACCGCCGAACGCGGGTCCATCGCCGGGACCCCGCTGCGGCGCAGCCGGTCCGTCACCACCTGACCGGTGGCCATGCCGTCCTGCGCCCACGGGCCCCAGGCCACCGACACGCCGGGCAGGCCCCGGTCGTGCCGGTGCTCCATCCAGGCGTCCAGGAAGGCGTTCGCCGCGGCGTAGTTGCCCTGTCCGGCGCTGCCGACGGTGCCGGCCAACGAGGAGAACGCCACGAAGAAGTCCAGGTCACCGGTGAGTTCGTCCAGGTGCACCAGGCCGGACGCCTTCGCCGCCAGGACGGTCGCGAACCGCTCCGGGGTGAGGGCGTCGAGCGTGCCGTCGTCCAGGACCCCGGCCGCGTGCACCACGCCGATCAGCGGGGCGTCGGACGGGACCTGCGCCAGGACCGCCGCCAGCGCCTCGCGGTCGGCGGCGTCGCAGGCCGCGACGGTCGCCTCGGCGCCCAGTTCGGCGAGTTCGGCGACGAGTTCGGCGGCGCCGGGCGCCTCCGGGCCGCGGCGGCCGGTCAGCAGCAACCGGGTGACGCCGGACTCGGCGAGCCAGCGGGCGACCACCGCGCCCAGCGCGCCGGTTCCGCCGGTGACCAGCACCGTGCCGGGGCCGGACGGCGCCCACGAGGGCTCCGCCGTACCGTCGGTGGCGTCGACCCGGACGAGGCGCCGAACGAGGGCCTCGCCCGCGCCGCGCACCGCGACCTGGTCCTCGCCCGGTGTGCCGCCCAGCACGCCGGCCAGGGTCCGGCCGGCCGCCGCGTCCACGGTCTCCGGCAGGTCGACCAGGCCGCCCCAGCGCTGCGGGTGCTCCAGCGCGGCGACCCTGCCGAGGCCCCACACCTGCGCCTGCGCCGGGTCGGCGAGCAGGTCGCCGGGGCCGGTCCGGACGGCGCCGCGGGTGAGCGTCCAGAGCGGCGTCTTCAGGTTGGCGTCGCCGAGCGCCTGCACCGTCACCAGGGTGGCGGCCACGGCCGGCGACACGGCGCGGTCGGCGTCCGGGCCGTCGTGGGCGGCGGCCAGCAGCACCGCGCCGGCCACGTCGGGCACGCCCTCGACCGCGGCCAGGAGGCGGGCCGCGAGAGCGGCCCGGTCGAGGTCCGCCGGGTCCAGCCCGAGGTCGACGGTGCGCGCCCCGGCGGAGCGGATCGCCGTGCGCACGCCCTCGGCCAGGTCCCGGTCGGTCCCGTCGAGGACCAGCACCAGCCAGCTCCCGTCCAGTTCGGGCTCGGCGACCGGCGCCGGGACCGGCTTCCAGGTGACCTCGTAGCGCCAGCTGTCGAGCATCGAGTCCCGGCGGCGCAGTCGGCGCCAGGAGGAGAGCGCGGGCAGGATCTCGCCGAGCACCTCGGACCGCTCGCCGAGGCGCAGCGTGCCCGCCAGTTCGGCCAGGTCCTCGCGCTCGACGGCCTCCCAGAACCGGGACTCCACGGCGTCCCCGGACGGCAGCGGCGCGGGCGCCGGGGTCGGCCAGAACCGCTCGTGGTGGAAGGCGTACGTCGGCAGGTCGACCCGCCGGCCGCGCGGCAGGACCGCCGGCCAGTCCACCTCGGCGCCGGCCGTCCAGAGCCGGGCCAGCGCGTGCAGCGCCGTCCCGGCCTCGTTCCGGTCGCGCCGCATCACGGGGGCGAACACGGCCTCGGAGACGGACTGCTGGGCCAGCGCGCAGAGCACGCCGTCCGGGCCGAGCTCCACGAAGCGGGTGACGCCCTCGCGGTGCAGGGCCTCGACGCCGTCGGCGAAGCGGACGGCCTCACGGACCTGGCGCAGCCAGTAGTCCGGCGTGGACAGCAGGCCGGGCTCGGCGAGTTCGCCGGTCAGGTTGGAGACGACCGGGATGCGCGGCTCGGCGAAGGTCAACCCACCGAGCACGGCGGCGAATTCGGCGAGCATCGGCTCCATCAGCGCCGAGTGGAAGGCGTGCGAGACCGTCAACCGGCTGGTCTTGCGACCCTCGGCCTTCCAGCGGGCCGCGAACTCCTCCACCACCTCGGTCGGACCGGAAACCACCAGCGCGGTCGGGCCGTTGACGGCCGCGACGTCCAGGCGGGAGCCGATCGCGTCGCGGACCTCGGCCTCGGTGGCCTGCACCGCCAGCATCGCCCCGCCGCTCGGCAGCGCCTGCATCAGCCGGCCCCGCGCGGCCACCAGGGCGCACGCGTCGGCGAGCGAGAACACGCCCGCCGCATGGGCGGCCGCGATCTCACCGATCGAGTGGCCGAGCAGGAACTCCGGTGCCACACCCCAGGATTCGAGCAGCCGGTACGAGGCGACCTCGACCGCGAACAGCCCGGCCTGCGCCCACACCGTCCGGTCCAGATCCTCCGCCCCGTCGAACACCACGTCCTTCACCGGCCGGTCCAGCAGCAGGTCGAATTCCGCGCAGACCGCGTCGAAGGCCGCCGCGAACACCGGCTGCGCGTCGTACAACTCCCGGCCCATGCCTGCGCGCTGGGCGCCCTGGCCGGTGAACAGGAAGGCCAGGCGGCCCTCCCGCACGGTGCCGGTGACCACGTCCGCCGAGAAGGCCGCCGAGGCGAGGGCCCCGGCGCCGGAGCGCAGCGCGTCCCGGTCGGCGCCGAGCACGACGGCGCGGTGCGCCAGCCCGGCCCGTCCGGTCGCCAGCGACCAGGCCGCGTCCACCGGGTCGTGGCCGGGTTCGGCGTCCAGGTGCGCGGTGAGCCTCTGTGCCTGGGCCCGCAGCGATTCGGCGCTCTGCCCGGAGAGCAGCCACGGCAGACCGCCCGCCGGCACGGCGGCCGGGGGCTCCACCGCTTCCGCCGACTCCACCGGGTCCGCCGGGTCCGCCGGGGCGGACTCCAGGATGATGTGGGCGTTGGTGCCGCTGATGCCGAAGGAGGAGACACCGGCCCGGCGCGGCCGGTCCAGCTCGGGCCACGGGCGGGACTCGGTGAGCAGTTCCACCGCGCCCGCCGACCAGTCGACCTGGGGCGACGGCTCTCCGACGTGCAGGGTGGCCGGCAGCACGCCGTGCCGCAGCGCCTGCACCATCTTGATCACACCCGCCACACCGGCCGCGGCCTGGGTGTGGCCGATGTTGGACTTGATCGAGCCGAGCCAGAGCGGTTCGCCCGCCCGCTCCCGGCCGTAGGTGGCCAGCAGCGCCTGGGCCTCGATCGGGTCGCCCAGCTTGGTGCCGGTGCCGTGCGCCTCGACGGCGTCCACGTCCGCGGCCGACAGCCCGGCGTTGGCGAGCGCCTGGCGGATCACCCGCTGCTGGGCGGGGCCGTTCGGCGCCGTCAGACCGTTGGACGCACCGTCCTGGTTGACCGCGCTGCCCCGCACCACCGCCAGCACCCGGTGCCCGTTGCGGCGCGCGTCCGAGAGCCGCTCGACCAGCAGCACGCCGACGCCCTCGCCCCAGCCCGTACCGTCCGCGTCCGCCGCGAAGGCCTTGCAGCGGCCGTCGGCGGCCAGGCCGCCCTGGCGGTCGAACTCGCTGAACACGCCCGGCGTGGACATCACGGTGACACCGCCGGCCAGCGCCAGTTCGCACTCGCCCCGGCGCAGCGCCTGCGCCGCGAGGTGCAGGGCGACCAGCGAGGCGGAGCAGGCCGTGTCCACGGTCAGCGCCGGTCCTTCGAGGCCGAAGGCGTACGCCACCCGGCCGGAGAGCACCGCCGCCGCGTTGCCGGTGGCGACGTGCCCCTCGACCTTGTCCTCGGCGGCGGCGAGCAGCGTCGGGTAGTCCTGGCCGTTGGTGCCCGCGAAGACGCCCACGGACCGGCCCCGCGCGGACCGCGGGTCCATTCCGGCGGACTCGAAGGTCTCCCAGACCGTCTCCAGCAGCAGGCGCTGCTGGGGGTCCATCGCCAGCGCCTCGCGCGGCGAGATGCCGAACAGCGTGGCGTCGAACTCCGCGACGCCGTCGAGGAAGCCGCCGACGGCCGCGTACGAGCCCGACCGGTCGGCGAGGTCCCACCCGCGGTCGACGGGGAAGCCGGTCATCGCGTCCCCGTTGCCGGAGAGCAGCGCCCACAGGGCCTCCGGCGTCCGGGCGCCGCCCGGGAACCGGCAGGCCATGCCGACGATCGCGATCGGCTCGTCCTCGGCGGCGACGGTGGCGGTGTCCGGCGCCGGCACCGGGTCGGCCGAGCCGTACAGCTCGGCGAGCAGGAACTCGCCCAGGGCGATCGGCGTCGGGTGGTCGAAGACCAGGGTGGCCGGCAGCCGGAGGCCGGTGCGGGCACCGATCAGGTTGCGGAAGGCCACCGCGGTCAGCGAGTCGAAGCCGATGTCGCGGAAGGCCCGGCCCGGTTCGACGCTCGCGCTCGACGCGTGCCCCAGCACCGCGGCCGCGCAGCTGCGGATCAGGTCCAGCAGCGCCCGGTCGCGCTGGGCGGGGGGCAGCTCCGCGAGCCCCTGCGCCCCGGTCGCTTCCGCCCCGGCGTCGTCGGCCCGGTCGGCCCGGTCGGTCCGGGCCGCTTCGGGCAGCTCGGCCAGCAGCGGGCTGGTCCTGGCCCCGGCGAAGGCGGGCAGCATCCGCGCCCAGTCGACGTCGGCGATCGCCACGAGGTCCTCGCCGTGGTCGACGGCCCTGGCCATCGCCTCCATCGCCAGTCGTGCGTCCATCGGCGTCAGTCCGGCGCGCCGGACCCGGTCGGCCACCACGTCCTCGGTGGCCATGCCCTGCTCCGCCCAGGCGCCCCAGGCGATCGAGAGTCCGGCGAGGCCGCGGTCGCGGCGTCGCTGGATCCACGCGTCCAGGAAGGCGTTCGCCGCCGCGTAGTTGCCCTGCCCGGCACTGCCCAGAGTGCCCGCCAGCGAGGAGAACACCACGAACAGGTCCAACTCCAGCCCGGCGGTCAGCTCGTCCAGGTGCAGCAGCCCGCCGACCTTGCCCGCGAAGACCGTCGCGAAACGCTCCGCCGACTGCGCGTCCAGCATCCCGTCGTCCACCACACCCGCGGTGTGCACCACACCGGTCAACGGCAGCTCGGCGGGGATCCCCGCCAGCAACGACACCACCGCGTCACGGTCCGCCACATCACAAGCAGCGACCGTCACCCGGGCACCCAGTCCCGTCAGCTCGGCCACCAGCTCACCCGCGCCCGGCGTCTCGACACCACGACGACCGGTCAGCACCAGATGCGGCACACCACGCCCGGCCAACCAACGGGCCACCGACGCACCCAACGCCCCCAGCCCACCCGTGACCAGCACCGTCCCGGACGGCGTCCACCCGTCGACCCGGCCGACGGGCTGGGGCGCGTGCACGAACCTGCGACCGTAGACGCCCGAAGAGCGCACCGCCACCTGATCCTCGGCACCGCCCAGCACCGCCGCCAGCCGACGACCGACCCGCTCGTCCACCATCGACGGCAGATCGACCAACCCGCCCCACACATCCGGCAGCTCCAGAGCCGCCACCCGACCAAGACCCCACACCTGCGCCTGCCACGGACTCACCAACCGGTCCGCCCGACCCACCGACACCGCACCGGACGTCACCGACCACAGCTTGGCGCGCACGCCGGAGTCGGCGAGGGCGTGCAGCAGGGTCAGCGTCGCTGCCACCCCGGCCGGGAGCAGCGAGCCCCCGGCGTGCGGCTCGGCGTGCGGCTCGGCGTGCGGATCGGCGTCGGCAGCGAGGAGCGAGACCACTCCCGCCAGTCCGCCAACGGCATTCAACTCGCGGATCCGGTCGGCCAGTTCCTCCCGACCGGCGCCGTCGACGGCCAGCGGAACGACCTCCGCACCGGCGGCCAGCAGCGCGCTCTCCACGCCCTCCACCGACGCACCCGCACCCGCACCCGTCACCAGCAGCCAACGGCCCGACAACCGCCCCTCCGCCGAACCGGCCAACGGCTTCCACGTCACCCGGTACCGCCAGGAGTCCACCACCGAATCCACCCGGCGCCGCTGCCGCCACGAGGACAGCACCGGCAGGACGGAGCCCAGTTCCTCGGGCGCCCGGTCGATGTCCAGGGCCGCGGCGAGTTCGCCGAGGTCCTGGCGCTCCACGGCCTGCCAGAAGCGCGCCTCGTCCGGGTCGGCCACGACGGCCGTACCGGGCGCGGCCTTCGGCCAGTAGCGCTCGCGCTGGAAGGCGTAGGTCGGCAGCGGGGCCGGACGGCCAGCGGGCAGCAGCCCGGACCAGTCGATCTCCGCCCCGGCCGTCCACAGCGTGGCGAGCGCCCGCAGTGCCGTGTCGGCGTCGTCCCGGTCCTTGCGCAGCAGCGGCGCGCACACCGCGTCGGGGAGCATCCGGCCGGCCAGCGCGGTCAGCACGCCGTCCGGGCCGAGCTCCACGAAGCGGGTGACGCCCCGACCGTGCAGCGCCTCGACGCCGTCGGCGAAACGGACGGCCTCACGGACCTGCCGCACCCAGTAGGACGGGGTGGACAGCAGCCCGGGCCCGGCGAGTTCGCCGGTCAGGTCGGAGACGATCGGCAGCTGCGGCTCCGAGTAGGTCAACTCCGCCAGCACGGCGGCGAATTCTTCGAGCATCGGCTCCATCAGGGCCGAGTGGAAGGCGTGCGAGACCGTCAGCCGGCTGGTCTTGCGACCCTCGGCCTTCCAGCGGGCCGCGAACTCCTCGACGGCCTCCGTCGGACCGGAAACCACCAGCGAGGTCGGGCCGTTGACGGCGGCGACGTCCAGGCGGTCGCCGATCGCTTCGCGGACCTCGGCCTCGGTGGCCTGCACCGCCAGCATCGCCCCGCCGCTCGGCAACGCGTCCATCAGCCGGCCGCGCGCCGCCACCAGGGCGCACGCGTCGGCGAGCGAGAACACGCCCGCCGCATGGGCGGCCGCGATCTCACCGATCGAGTGCCCCAGCAGGAAGTCGGCCGTCACGCCCCAGGACTCCAGCAGCCGGAACGACGCGACCTCGACCGCGAACAGCCCGGCCTGCGCCCACACCGTCCGGTCCAGATCCTCGACGCCCTCGAACACCACGTCCCTGACCGGCCGGTCCAGCAGCAGGTCGAACTCCGCGCAGACCGCGTCGAAGGCCGCCGCGAACACCGGGAACCGCGCGTACAGCCCGGCCCCCATCCCGGCCCGCTGCGCGCCCTGACCGGTGAACAGGAAGGCCGTACCCCCCTGCGCCGTACCTCCCTGCGCCGTGACGCCCGAGACCACCTGGGCCGAGGGCTCGCCCGCCGCCAGCGCGGCGACACCGGAGCGCAGCTCGTCCCGGTCGCCGCCGAACACCACCGCGCGGTGGTCCAGCGCGGCCCGGGACAGCAGCCCCGCGGCCACCTCCGCCGGAGCGAACTCCGGTTCGGCCGCGAGGAATCCGGCCAGTCGCCCGGCCTGCGCCGCCAGTGCGGAGGCGGTCCGCCCCGACACCGGCCACGGCAGCACACCCTCGACGGCCACCGGCTCCTCGGTCGCCACCGCGGGCGCGGCCTCCAGGATGACGTGGGCGTTGGTGCCGCTGATGCCGAAGGAGGAGACGCCCGCGCGGCGCGGCCGGTCCAGCTCGGGCCAGGGGCGGGACTCGGTGAGCAGTTCCACCGCGCCCGCCGACCAGTCGACCTCGGAGGTCCGCTGCTCCGCGTGCAGGGTGGCCGGCAGCACCCCGTGCCGCAGCGCCTGCACCATCTTGATCACACCCGCCACACCGGCCGCGGCCTGGGTGTGGCCGATGTTGGACTTGATCGCGCCGAGCCAGAGCGGCTCACCGGCCCGCTCCTGGCCGTACGTGGCCAGCAGCGCCTGGGCCTCGATCGGGTCGCCGAGCCGGGTACCGGTGCCGTGCGCCTCGACCACGTCCACGTCGGCGGCCGACAGCCCGGCACTCGCCAGCGCCTGCCGGATCACCCGCTCCTGCGAGGGACCGTTCGGGGCGGTGAGGCCGTTGGACGCGCCGTCCTGGTTGACCGCGCTGCCGCGCACCACCGCGAGCACCTCGTGCCCGTTGCGGCGCGCGTCCGACAGCCGCTCCAGCACCAGCACGCCGACGCCCTCCGACCAGCCGGTGCCGTCCGCCTCGGCCGAGAAGGCCTTGCAGCGGCCGTCCGAGGCCAGGCCGCCCTGCCGGGCGAACTCGGCGAAGGCGGTGTTGGTGGACATCACGGTGACACCGCCGGCCAGCGCCAGTTCGCACTCGCCCCGGCGCAGCGCCTGCGCCGCGAGGTGCAGGGCGACCAGCGAGGCGGAGCAGGCCGTGTCCACGGTCAGCGCCGGCCCTTCGAGGCCGAAGGCGTACGCCACCCGGCCGGAGAGCACCGACGCGGCGTTGCCGGTCAGCACATGCCCCTCGACCTCCTCGTCGGAGGCGGCGAGCAGGGTGCCGTAGTCCTGGCCGTTGGTGCCGACGAAGACGCCGACGGGGGCGCCGTGGACGGACAGCGGGTCGGTACCCGCCGATTCGAAGGCCTCCCAGGACGCCTCCAGCAGCAGCCGCTGCTGGGGGTCCATCGCCAGCGCCTCGCGCGGCGAGATGCCGAACAGGCTCGCGTCGAAGTCGGTGGCGTGCCGGAGGAAGCCGCCCTCGGGCGCGTACGTCCCGGCGTCGCGGTCGAGGTCCCAGCCGCGGTCGGTCGGGAACGGGCCGACGCCGTCCGCGCCGTCGGTCAGCAGCTGCCACAGTTCGGCGGGCGTGCCGACGTCGCCGGGGAAGCGGCAGCTCATGCCGACGATCACGATCGGCTCGTCGGTCCCGGCCGGTGCGGGCGCCATCGCCTCGGTCAGCACGGCCCGGTCACCGAGCATCAGGCCGAGCAGGTGATCGGCGAGCCGGGTGGGCGTCGGGTGGTCGAACACGAGCGTCGTCGGCAGCCGCAGCGCGGTCTCGGCGCTGAGCCGGTTGCGCAGTTCGACGGCGGTCAGCGAGTCGAAGCCCAGCTCCCGGAAGGCCCGGGCGGGCGCCACCGCGTCGACCGAGGCGTGGCCGAGCACGGACGCGGCCTGGGCCCGGACGAGGTCGAGCAGCAGCTGACGGCGCCGGCCGGCCGGCGCCGAGGCCAGCTCGGAGCCCATCGGCACGGGGGCCTCCGCCCCGGCGGGCGCGGGCCGCGCCGCGGCTTCCGGCAGGTCCGCGAGCAGGGTGCTCGGGCGGGAGCCGGTGAAGCCGCCGAGGAACTGCGGCCAGTCGATGTCGGCGACGCTGACCTCGGTCTCGTCGTGGTCGACGGCCCTGGCCAGGGCCTGGATCGCGAGTTCCGGGTCCATCGGCAGCACGCCGCCGCGCCGCAGCCGCTCGACGACCACCTCGCCGGTGGCGAGGCCGTCCTGCGCCCAGGCGCCCCAGGCGATCGAGAGTCCGGCGAGACCGCGGTCGCGGCGCCGCTGGATCCACGCGTCCAGGAAGGCGTTCGCCGCCGCGTAGTTTCCCTGCCCGGCACTGCCCAGAGTGCCCGCCAGCGAGGAGAACACCACGAACAGGTCCAACTCCAGCCCGGCGGTCAGCTCGTCCAGGTGCAGCAGCCCCCCGACCTTGCCCGCGAAGACCGTCGCGAAACGCTCCGCCGACTGCGCGTCCAGCATCCCGTCGTCCACCACACCCGCGGTGTGCACCACACCGCTCAGCGGCAGCTCGGCGGGGATCCCCGCCAGCAACGACACCACCGCGTCACGGTCCGCCACATCACAGGCAGCGACCGTCACCCGGGCACCCAGTCCCGTCAGCTCGGCCACCAGCTCACCCGCGCCCGGCGTCTCGACACCACGACGACCGGTCAGCACCAGATGCGGCACACCGCGCCCGGCCAGCCAACGGGCCACCGACGCACCCAGCGCCCCCAGCCCACCGGTCACCAGCACCGTCCCGGACGGCGTCCACGCACCGGCCCGGCCGGCGGGCTGGACGGCCCGGACGAACCTGCGGCCGTAGACGCCCGAGGAGCGCACCGCCACCTGGTCCTCACCACCGCCCAGCACCGCCGCCAGCCGACGACCGACCCGCTCGTCCACCACCGACGGCAGATCGACCAACCCGCCCCACACATCCGGCAGCTCCAGAGCCGCCACCCGACCAAGACCCCACACCTGCGCCTGCCACGGACTCACCAACCGGTCCGCCCGGCCCACCGACACCGCACCGGACGTCAGGGACCACACCTTGGCGCGCACTCCCGCGTCACCGAGCGCCCGCAACAGCGCCAGTGTGGCCGGCGCACCGGTCGACACCGGGGTGCCCTCGTCCTGCGGCTCCTCGACGGCGAGCAGCGAGACCACTCCCGCGAACTCGCCCCCGGCGTCCAACTCGCGGATCCGAGCGGCCAGTTCCTCCCGACCGGCGCCGTCGACGGCCAGCGGAACGACCTCCGCACCGACGGCCAGCAGCGCGCTCTCCACGCCCTCCACCGACGCACCCGCACCCGCACCCGCACCCGTCACCAGCAGCCAACGGCCCGACAGTCGCCCCTCCGCCGAACCGGCCAACGGCTTCCACGTCACCCGGTACCGCCAGAAGTCCACCACCGAATCCACCCGGCGCCGCTGCCGCCACGAGGACAGCACCGGCAGCAGCGAGCGCAGCGCGCCGTCCTCGTCCAGCTCCAGGGACTCCGACAGCTCGGCCAGGTCCCCGCGCTCGACGGCGTCCCAGAACCGGGCCTCGGTCGGGTCGCCCTCGGCCGCCACGGCGGCCGCCTCCAGCCAGTAGTGCTCGCGCTGGAAGGCATAGGTCGGCAGCTCGATCCGGCGACCGGCGGGCAGCAGCGCGGTGAAGTCGACGGGCGCACCCGCGGTCCACGCCTCCGCCAGCGCCAGCAGCACCTGCTCGGGGCCGCCCTGGCCTCGCCGCAGCGTGCCCAGCACGGCCGCCTCGGCCTCGACCGCGTCGGCGGTCTCCTGCACGCCGACCGTCAGCACCGGGTGGGGGCTGCACTCCACGAACACCGCCCGGCCACCGGCCAGCAGCGCCCGCGTCGCCTCCTCGAAGCGCACCGGGGAGCGCAGGTTGTCGAACCAGTACCCGGCGTCCATCCGCGCCGTGTCGATCGGGGTGCCGGTCAGGGTGGAGTAGAGCGGCACGGTGGAGGTCACCGGGGCGACCTCGGCCAGGTCGTCCAGGATGCGTCCGCGCAGCCGGTCGACCTGGGCGGAGTGCGAGGCGTAGTCCACCGGGATCCGGCGGGCCCGTACGTCCCGCTCCTCGCAGAGCGCCATCAGCGCGTCCAGCGCGTCCGGCTCGCCCGAAACCACCGTCGACGACGGACCGTTGTACGCGGCCACCGAGATCCGGCCGTCGAAGCCGGCGATCAGCTCCTCGGCAGTCTCCTGGCCGACCGCCAGCGACACCATGCCGCCGTCACCGGCGAGTTCGATCAGCGCCCGGCTGCGCAGCGCGACCACCCGGGCACCGTCCTCGACGGACAGCGCACCCGCGACCACCGCGGCGGCGATCTCGCCCTGCGAGTGACCGATCACGGCCGACGGCTCCACCCCGTGCGCCCGCCACACCTCGGCCAGCGACACCATCACGGCCCACAGCACCGGCTGGACCACGTCCACCCGGTCCAGCTCCGCACCCGAGCGCAGCACCTCGGTCAGCGACCAGTCCGTGAACGGCGCCAACGCCGCCTCACACTCGGCCAGCCGGGAAGCGAACACCGTTGAGGCCTCGGCGAGTTCCCACGCCATACCGACCCACTGCGAACCCTGACCCGGGAACACGAACACCACATCACCCGGAACCACCCGGCCCCGGACCACACCCTCGCCGCCGAGCACCGCGAGACCGTCCAGCAGCGCCTCCCGCTCCGCGCCCAGCACCACCGCACGGTGCTCCAGACCCGCCCGCGACAGCAACGCGGACGCCACATCCGCCACCGACGACTCCGGACGCCCCAGCGCGAACTCCCGCAGCCGCTCCGCCTGCGCACCCAGCGCCGCCGGCGTCCGGCCCGACAGCAGCCACGGCACCGGGCCCGCGCCCGGAACAGCGGGCTCCGCCGGACGCGGCTCGGACACGGATTCGAGGATCACATGGGCGTTGGTGCCGCTGATCCCGAAGGAGGAGATGCCCGCGCGACGCGGCTGCTCCGCCTCGGGCCACGGCCGGGCCTCGGTGAGCAGCTCCACCGCGCCGGCCGACCAGTCGACGTGCGGGGACGGCGCGTCCACGTGCAGGGTGGCCGGCAGAACGCCGTGCCGCATCGCGAGCACCATCTTGATCACACCCGCCACGCCGGCCGCGGCCTGGGTGTGCCCGATGTTGGACTTGATCGAGCCCAGCCACAGCGGCCGGTCCGCGAACCGGTCCTGACCGTACGTCGCCAGCAGCGCCTGGGCCTCGATCGGGTCGCCCAGCTTGGTGCCCGTGCCGTGCGCCTCGACGGCGTCGACCTCGGCGGCCGACAGTCCGGCGTTGGCCAGCGCCTGCCGGATCACCCGCTCCTGCGACGGGCCGTTCGGCGCCGTCAGACCGTTCGACGCACCGTCCTGGTTGACGGCGGTGCCCCGCACCACCGCCAGCACCCGGTGCCCGTTGCGCCGGGCGTCGGAGAGCCGCTCCAGCACCAGCAGGCCCACGCCCTCCGACCAGCCGCTGCCGTCGGCGGCGGCCGAGAAGGCCTTGCAGCGCCCGTCGGCGGCCAGCCCGCCCTGGCGGCTGAACTCGGTGAACACCGAGGGCGTGGCGAGCACGGTGACACCGCCGGCCAGCGCCAGGTCGCAGTCACCGGAGCGCAGCGCCTGGGCCGCCTGGTGCATGGCGACCAGGGAGGAGGAGCACGCGGTGTCCACGGTGACCGCCGGGCCCTCCAGACCGAAGGTGTAGGAGACCCGGCCGGAGGCGACGCTGCCCGCGTTGCCGGTGCCGAGGAAGCCCTGGACCTCGTCCGGGACGGCTCCGCCGCCGGTCGCGTAGTCGTGGTACATGAGTCCGGCGTAGACACCGGTCCGGCTGCCGCGCAGCGCGGTCGGGTCCAGGCCGGCGCTCTCGAAGGCCTCCCAGGAGGCCTCCAGCAGCAGGCGCTGCTGCGGGTCCATCGCCAGCGCCTCGCGCGGGGAGATCCCGAACAGGCCGGCGTCGAACCGGGCGGCGTCGTGCAGGAAGCCGCCCTCGAAGACGGTCGCGGCGCCCGCGCTCTCGCCGGCGTACACGGCGCCGACGTCCCAGCCGCGGTCGGTCGGGAAGGCGGTGATGCCGTCCCCGCCGGAGGCCAGGAGGTCCCACAGCCGGTCCGGGTCGGTGACGCCGCCGGGGTAGCGGCAGCTCATGCCGACGATCGCGATCGGCTCGTCCGGGGCGGCGGTCGTGGCGGAGGGCCCGGTGGCGGCCGGGGCGGCCGGTCGCCGGCCGAGCAGCTCGGCGCGGACGAACTCGGCCAGCACGGCCGGGGTCGGGTGGTCGAACACCAGGGTGGCGGGCAGCCGCAGTCCGGTGGCCTCCTGGAGCCGGTTGCGCAGCCGGACCGCGAGCAGCGAGTCGAAGCCGAGGTCCTTGAAGGCCCGGCCGGGCTCGACGGCGGCCGCGCTCGCGTGGCCGAGGACGGCGGCGACCTCGGTGGCGAGCAGTTCCCCGACCGTCCGGGTCTGCTCGGCCTCGGTGAGCCCGGTCAGCCGGTGCGCGAGCGAGCCGGTGGCGGTCTCGGCGGCGGCGGCGCGCCGCGGGGCCGGGCGGACCAGTGCGCGCAGCAGCGGCGGCACCTCGCCGTCCGGGCCGACGGCCGAGCGCAGCCGGATCGGCAGCAGGTGCGGGCGGGCGGAGCCGACGGCCGCGTCGAACAGGGCGAGGCCGTCGGCGTCGCCGAGCGACTCCGCGGTGCGGGAGGCCCGGGCGACCTGCTCGGTGGAGAGGTGGCCGGTCATCCCGCTGGCGCCGGCCCACAGGCCCCAGCCGAGCGAGACCGCCGCGAGGCCCGCGGCGGCGCGGCGGGCGGCCAGCGCGTCCAGGGCCGCGTTCGCCGCCGCGTAGGCCGCCTGGCCCTCCGGGCCGAAGGTGCCGGCGGCGGAGGAGAACAGGACGAACAGGGCGAGCTCGCGGTCGGCGGTCAGCTCGTGCAGGTTGAGCGCCGCGTCCACCTTGGGCCGCAGCACCCCGGCCAGCCGGGCGTCGTCGTACGAGCCGACGGTGCCGTCGTCGATCACGCCGGCCGCGTGGACGATGCCCGTGACCGGGTGTTCGGCCAGCACGGCGGCGAGCGCGTCGCGGTCGGCGGCGTCGCAGGCGACGACCGTCGCGTCGGCGCCCAGTGCCCGCAGCTCGTCGACCAGTTCGGCCGCGCCGGGGGCGTCGGCGCCCCGCCGGCCGAGCAGCACCAGTCGGCGCACCCCGTGCCGGGCGGCCAGGTGCCGGGCGACCAGGCCGCCCAGTGTTCCGGTGCCGCCGGTGATCAGCACCGACTCGGGCAGCGCGGGCGTGTCCGCGGCCGGGGTGCGGACCAGGCGCGGGAGCAGCACAACGCCGTCGCGCAGCGCGGTGCGGGGCTCGGTGTCCACGGCGGACGGCCAGGGGCCCCCGTCCCCGGCCGGGTCGCGGTCGACCAGGACGAAGCTGCCGGGGTGCTCGGCCTGGGCCGAGGCGACCAGGCCGTGCACGGCGGCGGCCGCGAGGTCGGCGTCCGTGCCGACGGCGCCGCGGGTCAGCAGCACCAGCCGGGAGGTGCCGAGCCGCTCCTCGGCGAGCCAGTCGCGCAGCAGGCCGAGGACGGCGGAGGTGGTGGCCAGCACGGCCCGCGCGTCGCCGCCGGACGGGACCGGCAGGACGACGACGGCCGGGGTGGGCGCGCCCGCGTCGAGGGCGGCGGTCAGCGCGGCGAGGTCCGGGTGGCGGACGGCCCGCGGCAGTCCGGCGTCGTCGGCGCCGAGCACCGCCCAGCCGGTGGTGTCGGGGGTCGCGGTCGGGTCGGCCGCGGGCACCCAGTCCAGGGCGAACAGGGCGTCGTGGACGCCGCGCGCGGCGCTGCCGTCCAGGGCCTCGGGGGTGACCTCCCGGGCGGCCAGCGCGTCGACGGCGAACACGGGTGCGCCGGTGGGGTCGGCGGCCCGCACGGTGGTTCCGCCGGGGCCGCGGGTCAGGGCGACCCGCAGCGTGGTGGCGCCGACGGCCTGGAGCGAGACGCCGGTCCAGGCGAAGGGCAGCCTGGTTCCGGCCTCGGCGTCGAGGGCGGCGGCGTGCAGGGCGGCGTCCAGCAGTGCGGGGTGCACGCCGTAGCCGTCGGCCTGGACGTCCTGGGGCAGGGCGACCTCGGCGTAGACGGTGCTGCCGTCGCGCCAGGCGGCGCGCAGGCCCTGGAAGGCGGGGCCGTAGCCGTAGCCGGCCTCGGTGAGCGCCTGGTAGAAGCCGGCCAGGTCGACGGGCCGGGCGCCGTGGGGCGGCCACTGGGCGTGGTCGAAGCCGGCGGCGGGCGCGTGCGCACCGAGCAGACCGGTGGCGTGGCAGGTCCACGGCGCGTCCTCGCCGGACCGGGAGGAGACCTCCACGGTGCGGTCGCCCGCGCCGTCCGCCGGGCCGACGGCGACCTGGACGGCCACCGCGTCGGCCGCGGTCAGCACCAGCGGGGCCTGGAGCACCAGTTCCCGCAGCAGGGCGCTGCCGGCCTGTTCGCCGGCCCGCAGGGCCATCTCCACGAAGGCCGCGCCGGGCACCAGGGTGCGGCCGAGCACGGTGTGGTCGGCCAGCCACGGGTGGCCGGTCGTGGACAGCCGTCCGGTCAGGACGACGCCGTCGTGGGCGAGCGGGACGGCGGCCCGCAGCAGCGGGTGGCCGGCCGTCACCTGGCCGACGGCGGCGGCGTCGTGCGCCGCGAGGGGCTTGGGCCAGTAGTGCTCGCGCTGGAAGGCGTAACCGGGCAGGGCGACGCGGCGGGCGGGCGGCAGTACTCCGGTGGCGTCCACCGGCACGCCGGCCGTCCAGAGTTCGGCGAGGACGGTCAGGAAGCGCTCGGCGCCGCCGTCGTCGCGCCGGAGGGTGCCGACCGCGGTGAGCGCGGTGCCGGCGTCCTCGGCGGTCTCCTGGAGGGCGACCGAGACCACGGGGTGGGGGCTGCACTCGACGAACACCGAGCGGCCGTCGGCGAGCAGGGCGCGGGTGGCCTGCTCGAACAGGACGGTGGAGCGCAGGTTGTCGTACCAGTACCCGGCGTCCATCCGCGTGGTGTCAATGGGCTCACCGGTCAGCGTCGAGTAGAGCGGGACCCGGGAGGTGGTCGGGCTGATCCCGGCCAGCTCCGCCAGGACCCGTTCACGCACCCGCTCCACCTGGGCGGAGTGCGAGGCGTAGTCCACCGGGATCCGGCGGGCCCGCACCCCGCTCTCCTCGCAGAGCGCCAGCAGCGCGTCCAGCGCGCCGGGCTCGCCCGACACCACCGTCGAGGACGGCCCGTTGAACGCGGCCACCGAGATCCGGCCGTCGAAGCCGGCGATCAGCCCCTCGGTGGTCTCCTGGCCGACCGCCAGCGACACCATGCCGCCGTCACCGGCCAGTTCGATCAGCGCCCGGCTGCGCAGCGCGACCACCCGGGCACCGTCCTCGACGGACAGCGCACCCGCCACCACCGCGGCGGCGATCTCGCCCTGCGAGTGACCGATCACGGCCGAGGGCTCCACACCGTGCGCCCGCCAGACCTCGGCCAGCGACACCATCACGGCCCACAGCACCGGCTGGACCACGTCCACCCGGTCCAGCTCGGCGGCCTCCCGCAGCACCTCGGTCAGCGACCAGTCCGTGAACGGCGCCAGCGCCGCCTCGCACTCGGCCAGCCTGGCCGCGAACACCGGTGACCAGTCGGCGAGTTCCCGTGCCATGCCGACCCACTGCGAGCCCTGGCCCGGGAAGACGAAGGCCACCGAACGGCCGTCGCGCTCCTCGGCGACGCCGGTGACCACCCCGGCCCGGGCCGTGCCGTCGGCGAGTGCCGCCAGCCCGTCCAGCAGGTCGGTCCGGTCGGCGCCGAGCAGCACCGCGCGGTGCTCCAGGTCGGCCCGGGACAGCAGTGCCCGGCCGATCTCCGCCGGGGTGAGCTCGCCGTGTCCGGCCGCGAACTCGCGCAGCCTCGCGGCCTGCGCCGCCAGTCCGGCCCGGGTGCGGGCCGACAGGAACCACGGGAGGACTCCGGAGCCGGTCTCCGGGGCCGCGGCGGTCTCGGTGACGACCGGGGCGGCCTCCAGGATGACGTGGGCGTTGGTGCCGCTCATGCCGAAGGAGGACACGCCGGCGCGGCGCGGCCGGTCCACGGCCGGCCAGGGGCGCGCCTCGGCCAGCAGTTCCACGGCGCCCGCCGCCCAGTCCACGTGACCGCTCGGCGCGGCGACGTGCAGGGTGGCCGGGAGCGTCCCGTGCCGCATCGCCTGCACCATCTTGATCACCCCGGCGACGCCGGCGGCGGCCTGGGTGTGGCCGATGTTGGACTTGATCGAGCCGAGCCAGAGCGGCTCGCCGTCGCGGTCCCGGCCGTAGGTCGCCAGCAGCGCCTGGGCCTCGATCGGGTCGCCGAGCCGGGTGCCGGTGCCGTGCGCCTCCACCGCGTCCACGTCCGAGACGGTCAGGCCCGCGTTGGCCAGCGCCTGGCGGATCACCCGCTCCTGCGAGGGCCCGTTGGGGGCGGTGAGGCCGTTGGAGGCGCCGTCCTGGTTGAGCGCGCTGCCGCGCACCACGGCGAGCACCTGGTGCCCGTTGCGGCGCGCGTCGGACAGCCGCTCCAGCACCAGCATGCCCACGCCCTCGGACCAGCCGGTGCCGTCCGCCTCGGCGGAGAACGGCTTGCAGCGGCCGTCCGCGGCGACGCCGCCCTGCCGGCTGAACTCGGCGAAGATCTCCGGTCCGGCCAGCACCGTGACACCGCCGGCCAGGGCCAGTTCGCACTCCCCGCCGCGCAGCGCCTGGGCCGCGAGGTGCAGGGCCACCAGCGAGGAGGAGCAGGCGGTGTCCACCGTGAGAGCGGGGCCCTCCAGGCCGAAGGTGTACGACACCCGGCCGGAGATCACGCTGTTCGAGGTGCCGGCGAGGACGTGCCCCTCGGCGGTGGTGGAGAGGTCGGTGCCGATCCCGTAGTACGACGTGCCGGCGCCGAGGAAGACGCCCACCTGCTCGCCGCGCACCGCGGTCGGGTCGATGCCGGCGGCCTCGAAGGCCTCCCAGGCGGCCTCCAGCGAGAGCCGCTGCTGCGGGTCCATCGCCAGTGCCTCGCGCGGGGAGATCCCGAACAGGGTGGCGTCGAAGCCGGTGGCGTCGGCGAGGAAGCCGCCGCGCAGCGCGTACGGCGCGTCCGCGACCTCGGCCTCCCAGCCGCGGTCGGCGGGGAAGTCGGTCATGCCGTCGCCGCCCTCGGCGAGCAGCCGCCACAGCCGCTCCGGGCTGTCGGCGCCGCCGGGCAGGCGGCAGCTCATCCCGACGATCACGACCGGGTCCTGGTCGGTGGCCGTCGCGGCGGCCCGGACGGGCGCGGGCAGGTCACGGCCGCCGAGCAGTTCGCCGAGCAGGTACTCGGCGAGCGCGGCCGGGCTCGGGTGGTCGAAGACCAGGGTGGCGGGCAGCCGCAGGCCGGTGGCGGCCTGCATCCGGTTGCGCAGTTCCACCGAGGTCAGCGAGTCGAAGCCGGCCTCCTTGAAGGCGCGGCCGGCCGCGACGGCGTCCGGGGAGGCGTGGCCGAGCACCAGGGCGGTCTGCTCCCGGACCAGGTCGACCAGCAGCGGGAGCCGGCCGTCCGGCCGCACCCCGGCGAGCCGCTGGGTGAGGCTCGCGGCGGTCGGGGCGTCGCTGGCCCGGCGCAGCGCGGCGCCGGCCAGCGAGCGCAGCACCGGCGGCGGTCCCGCCGGGTCGTTGCGCAGCGCGGTCACGTCGAGGTTGGAGGTGACCAGGTGCGCGCGGGGCACGGTGCGGGCGACGTCGAACAGGGCCATGCCCTGCGCGGTGGTCAGCGGGGCGCCGACCCTGGCCGCCCGGGCCAGGTCGGCGCCGGTGAGGTGGCCGGTGATGCCGCTGGACTCGGCCCACAGGCCCCAGGCCAGCGAGACTCCGGCCAGGCCGCGGGCCCGCCGCTGGGCGGCGAGGGCGTCCAGGAAGCCGTTCGCGGCGGCGTAGTTGCCCTGCCCGGGCGGGCCGAGCACCGCGGCGACGGAGGAGAACAGCACGAACATCGCGAGGTCGCGGTCGGCGGTCAGCTCGTGCAGGTGGAGCGCGGCGTCCGCCTTGGGGCGCAGGACGGTGGCGAGCTGTTCGGCGGTGAGGGCGGTGACCACGCCGTCGTCGACCACGCCGGCGGTGTGGATCACGCCGGTGAGCGGGTGCTCGGCGGGGATCGCGGCGAGCACCGCGGCCAGCGCCTCGCGGTCGGCGGCGTCGCAGGCCGCGAGGGTCG